>JAHLWE010000307.1 GCA_019058135.1 Promethearchaeota archaeon
TTCAGACTTTAGTTTAAGGGTTGGTGAATCACTCGTAGGAAATAGAGCCGAACTTGCTCATGTAGACCTTCTTATTGGTGATAAGAAAGGTCCTGTTGGTGAAGCATATGCTCGTGCTCTAACACATCCTGCGAAAGGTCGTGAAGGGCTTCAAGTGATTCTCGAACCTAATATGCAAGTCAAACCAGCAACAGTAATGATTCCTACAGTTAAAGTCCAGTCGCTTCGTCAAGCAAGTCTCGTTTATGGATCAGCTCAAGCAGCAGTAGCGAAAGCGGTAATGAAATGTGTTGAAGATGGAATTCTTCCTAAAGATGCTTCAGAAGATTTAGTGATTATTGCTAATGTCTTTGTTCATCCCAGTGCAAGTAGTCGCAAACGGATTTTCATAAATAACTTTAAAGCAACTCGGAACGCTATTCGAAAGGCGATGGAAGGTCTGCCAACTGCAGAAGATGGCATAAAGAATGCAGAAAGTGCTCGTCACCCATTTAGAAATGATCCATGAGTAAATTATGCAAATAGAAAAAGCAATTTCGTATATAAATGTAAAGGGCAATATTGTTGAAAAAGCACGTCTAGCAGCCCTTTTATGGGATAAATTACCTCCCAAAGCAGTTTTAAAGAAATTAGTCACCCTTCAGAAACCTGACGGTGGTTTTTGCTACTGGGTTCGGCAGACAAGTAACATTTGTGACACTGTTTTTGTGCTCCAGTGGTTCGATGATTTAAAAGTTTATCGAGGACCGATTGTGGATCCGGCATGCCAATTTTTGTTAGATCGTCAAAAAGATGATGGTGGATGGGATGAGGTGGAAGAAGTAGAAGCTTTTAACCCACCAGAATGGATGATGCCAGGTCGGATCGATACGAGAGTTTGGCTGACAGCCTACTGTGCACATATCTTGATTCGATTCGGTTACGCTGAAACAGAAGGCACATTTTGTCCAACAGACTTCCTACTTTCTCATTGTGATGAGACTGGTCGATTGGTTGGATATTTACGTGCTACTTGGATCGCATTACCCATGTTAGCATTTTATCCTGGCTCAAATTCAAAGCCATTCCATCAAGCATTAGCGACGATAGAAGCGAATTATAATCCTAATCGGGAAGGTGCCTATTTGGCTTGGATGTTGCATTGTTTCGTAGACGCCGGATTATCCTCTGATCATCCTCTAGTCGCCCGTTGTCTTGATGATCTAAAAAAAAAGCAGAGATCAAACGGGAGTTGGGAACCTGAGGAAGGTGAGGGTGAAGAACATGCCGTTAATGCTACTATTGCTGCACTTCGGGCGTTAAAAAGGTATGAACTAATATAATACGAGTTTAATCACGTAAAATTGGTTTTCGAGCAGCGAGAACAGCATCGAGACGTTTAACAGGTGTGTTATGGGGAGCATTTTTAAGAAGATCGGGATTGGTTTTTATTTCATCGTAGATTTTAATCATCACCTCAACGAAATTATCTAATGAAGCTTTCGATTCAGTTTCGGTGGGTTCAATCATCATAGCACCTTTCACTATTAAGGGAAAGTAAATAGTTGGAGCATATAATCCATAATCAAGAATACGTTTTGCAATATCTTCAGTAGTTATATCATTTTCTATTCCTCGATCTGAAAGCACAAATTCATGCTGACAGATTCGATCATATGGAAGGTGGTATTTTTCTTTTAATAGAACTCGCAAATAATTTGCATTCAGAACAGCTATTTGACCCACGCGTTTTAGACCTTCGGCACCTAAGGCGAGAATATATGCATAAGCACGCACAATAACTCCAAAATTACCCCAAAAGCACTTAATACGACCAATAGAATTGTTGGTTTTTTCTCGACATACAAATCCCTGTTCTGTGGCGATAATGGAGGGGTCAGGGAGATATGAAACGAGTTCTTTAGTAACTCCCACAGGTCCAGAACCGGGTCCGCCCCCACCATGTGGAGTTGAAAAAGTTTTATGTAAATTCAGATGGACGATATCAAATCCCATATCCTTCGGACGGCAGATGCCTAACATAGGATTCAAATTAGCGCCATCATAGTAGCATAAACCCCCATATTTGTGTATGATATTCGTAATATCCTTAATTTGACGGTCAAATATACCCAATGTATTGGGATTAGTTAGCATTATACCCGCTATATCGCCCTGCTGCATTGCGAATTCAATGTGATCAAGTGGAATTTCTCCCGCATCATTTGATCGTACTTCGATTATTGAAAAACCTGCCATTTTTGCAGATGAGGGGTTAGTTCCATGGGCGGAATCTGGTATTAATATTTTATTTTTTTTGAGATTTTTATTCTCGAAATATTTTTTCATTATTAAAATCCCGGTTAATTCTCCATGAGCTCCCGCAGCAGGTTGAAAGGTAAATCCATCCATACCGGTAATTTCTATGAGCATTTCTGAGAGTTGGTGTATTAGTTCAAGAGCGCCTTGATTTTCTTCTTGAAGAGGATGTATGTGGGAAAAAGCTGGAAGTCGAGTGATCACCTCATTAATCTTTGGATTATATTTCATAGTGCACGAACCAAGCGGATAAATTCCTGAATCTATCCCATAATTTCTCCTACTCAACTCGGTATAATGGCGGACAATTTCTACCTCTGGAATATCGGGTAAGGGTAAATCTTCTCGTTGAAAAGATGAGGGAATTATTTCGGTTAAATCAGCTCTATCTATATCCATTTCAGGAATGAAATTATGTTGAGAGCGTTTAGTACCTTTGTTAAAAATTAAAGTCAGGTTTGAAGTCATTGTTTAATTCCCTCCCATGTTTTTCTTGGAAGCTTTTTGAGCTGCATGAATGAATTTTTCTATATCCTCCCGAGAATTGCTCTCAGTCACACACACTAGGGCAATATTTTTCATATTAGGAAAATATTTCGATATAATTAGAGGGGGAAGCAGGTTTTCCTGTTTACATTGTTCAATTAGTTCATTAATATTTGGGCATTTTACTAAAAATTCATTATATGTTGGTTTCTTATTTAATATTTGATAACCTGGGATTGTTTCTAATTTTTGCTTAACATAATGAGATTTTTGAAAATTTTGAAAAGCAATCTCCCGAAGTCCTGATTTTCCCAATGAAACTAGATAAATTAACGAGGCTAACGCGCATAATGCTTGGTTTGTACAAATATTAGAAGTTGCTTTCTCACGACGTATGTGTTGTTCTCGGGTTTGTAAAGTTAGGATAAATCCCTCTCGCTCTCCATCAATTTCGTTAGTTTTACCAATCAACCGACCTGGCATTTTACGCAAATAATTTTGCTTAGATGTAAAAATTCCTAATCCTGGACCACCAAATGATGGTGAAATACCAAAAGATTGTCCTTCAGCAACAAAAATATCAATATCGGATTTTCCTGGAGGTTTTAACACGCCTAGGCAAGTAGGATCAGTCATTACTTGAACAACTAAACATTTGGGAGCTTTATCTCTAATTATTTGAACTAATTCTGTGACATTTTCGATGTCACCGAAGAAATTTGGACTCTGGAATAGAACAGCTGCAACACTTTCATCTAATTTTGAGATGAGTGTATCCTCCATAACAATTTCAAAATGGATGTCTTGCCCCCAGCAATAGATCTTAACAACTTCTACATATTCCGGATGAATTCCTTCAAGTAAAATAATTTTTTTTTTCTGCGTGGCTACAGTTGCCATAATTGCAGCTTCAGCAAGAGCAGTGGACCCGTCATACACACTCGCATTTGCAACATCCATCTGGGTAAGCCGCGTAATTGCTGTTTGATACTCATAAATGGCTTGTAAATACCCTTGACTGGCTTCTGCTTGGTAAGGGGTATAGGCAGTATAAAATCCCGAAAGGCTAATTACGAAGTCCACCAATGAAGGAATATAATGGTAATAGCAACCAGCTCCTAGAAAAGAACTTGAATAAATTTTATTTTTGTGTGAAAGTTCTTCAAATCGCCTTAAAAGATCTGGTTCAGACAAACCATGAGGTAGGTTTAATTTTTTTAATAATAAATCGACTGGAATGTCTTGAAATAACTCCTCTAAGGAATTAACACCGATGGAAGTTAACATCTCGGCAATTGTTTCTTTATCATGAAGTATAAAATCCATTCTATCTATCTCATTTAGATGGTAATAGTTGGATTAATCTAATAAATATAAAAAAAACTATTAATCTTCCTCTTTTTCGATCAATTCTTGATATTTTTCAACCGAGAGAAGATTTTTAATTTCATCTGGGTTAGATACTTTAATTTTCATTATCCAACCCTCCCCGTAAGGCGAAGAATTCAGAAATGCTGGATTATCAGCGATGTTTCCATTAGTTTCAACAATTTCTCCCGTTAAAGGCATGAAAAGTTCGCTAACAGCTTTAACAGACTCAATTTCACCAGCAACACTTCCTTTTTCTAATACTGCTCCTATTTCAGGAAGTTCAACATATACAATATCTCCAAGCTTATGTTGTGCATAGTCAGAAATTCCAACAGTTGCTATATCTCCACCCATCCTAACCCACTCGTGAGTTGGTGCATATTTTAAATCTGCAGGAAATTTAAGATCCATCCTTATTCACATTAATCTTGATTTTTATTCAAATTTTATTATATATTACGATAAAATGGTGTGGGAACTACTTTGGCTTTAAGAAGTTTATTCCGAATTTCAACATCAAATTCCGTCCCGATAGAGCTATATTTTGTTTCAACGAGAGCTAAGCCAATTGTCTTTTTAAGCGTTGGTGAGAATCCTCCAGAAGTTAAATATCCAATTTCTACCCCGTTCTTAAATAATTTGTAATTTTCTCTAATGATTCCCCTATCCAAGAGATTTAATCCAACAAGTACTCGCGATGTTCCTTCTTTTTTTTGGCGAATAAGAACTTCCTTACCTATAAAATCAATTCCTTCTTTTGGTTTTACAAGCCAGTTAAGCCCTGCTTCAATCGGGGTTATTGTATTATTAAGTTCATGACCATACAAGCAGTAACAAGCTTCTAAACGCAAAGAATCACGCGCCCCTAAACCTGCAGCACCAGCTCCTGTTTTCAATAAAGCATTCCAAATTGTTACAGCGTATTTATTTTTAAAAGAAATTTCAAAACCTCTCTCACCAGTGTAACCAGTTCGGGCTATGAATGCGGGAACATCACACAAATTACAAAAAACAAAATAAAACCGATTCAAAGTAGATAAATCTGTATCAACGAGTGGTGCAATTAACTCATCAGATTTCGGCCCTTGAAATGCTAATCGACATCTTTCTTTAGAGACATCCTTAACTTTCACTTGAAAGTTTTCTATTTGCTCATTAATCCATTGAAAATCTTTCTCTATATTGCTTGCGTTGACAATCATCCGAAATCGTTCTGGACTCTCCTCATAGTAAACCAAATCGTCTATTACAGTCCCATTTTCATAACACATGCAAGAATATTGTCCTTTTGACTTTTCCAATAATTTTAAATCATTCACCATCAAATATTGAAGGAATGGTATCACATCTGGACCTTCAAAAATAAATTCTCCCATATGAGAAATATCGAACACACCTGCAAGCGTTCGAACGGTTTCATGTTCCTTTAAAATGCTTTCATATTGGACTGGCATCAACCATCCAGCAAAATTCACCATTCGCGCCCCCAATTTTACATGAGTCTCATATAAAGGGGTTTTTGTTCCATTTAGGTCTTCTTTAGTTATAAATTCCACACCTATTAACGTGTAATATTAATACTGGGTAATAGAATAGTTAGAATTATTTAAATTTTTAGGCAAAATACGAGAGTTATTTTCTTGCACTTTAAATCACTTAATTATACTCTTGGAACATTACTCTTGAAGTTTTATTATAATTAGTTTTCCATCTCTAGTTACGCAATAAAGACAATTATTCCAAAACGTAAGTTTATTAATTGAAGAGCTAAGAGTGATCTCTTCTACAATAGTGCCATTATTTTCATCAAGAATAATAAGTTTTCCTTTAGTCGTTCCCAGAAAAATATATTGTAAATTGGTTTGAATTATTTTGAGATCCTCAATATTAAATCCTGCATGCTCCCAATCTATCTCAAGGTTATCATTAAGGCAAACGAGTTTTGATTTGAATTTTAATTTATTTTTAATAAAGTTATCCTCAAGGAAATCGAAAGAATATGAATAAACTAATGCTTTAGATCGATTATTTTTATTTAAATAGGATATACTTCCCCAGACATATTCTTCCATTGGAAGCGATTTAATTATATCTCCATTAACTCCATTAAGAAAATATGTTTTTTTATCATCCCCACCGCATAAAACAATTTGTTTATTCGAAAAACAGCATAAACATCTAATATTTCGAGGAAATTTCTTGAACCATTTTAAGGAGCCATCTTTTCCATTAAAAACTCTTATTGTTCCATCATTTCCGCCTCCAATAAGTTCAATTTGTCCATCTCCATCACAATCATAGGCTTTTACAGTTCCAATTCCGCTTTCAAATAATTGTCCCCAGATTAAGTTGCCATTCTGTAGGTTTAAAACTCTTAATGACTTATCAAGTCCATAAGCAATTAATTCAAATTGCAAATCATCATTTATATCATCAATGAAAAAACCAGATACCGAACTCTGGAACTGTTGAGACCATAAAAGCTCAACTTTAGAATTATTCAAATAAAAAACATTTAATAATCCATCCATGCCTCCTGATATTAATTCAACTTTCCTATTTTGGGTTATATCATAAAGTTCAATATCCCAGATTGGCTTACTCTCGGAGATGAATAATTCATGAATAATTTCCCCGTCATTTGAAAGAATTAAAACTCTCCCATCTTCTGAACAAACTACGATTTCAAAATTTCCATCTCCGTTAAAATCACCTAGATTTACATCAAATAATTGACTTTTAAGATCTTTTTCCAAGATTTTTTTTGTTTTCAATTAAAAATTCCAGCTAAAATTTTGTTTTCTGATATATAAGATATTGATTAATTTTATTATAATTTTAAATTAAATGGTAAATTTACTAATTCAAATTATTTTCATATAATTTATTGATAAAATGGAAATGGTGTATTAAAAAAATGTCTTTCTCAATAGATATTGATATGGATAAATGCACAGGCTGTGGTACCTGCTATGAGGTTTGTCCTAGTGGCTGCTTTGATGAACCAGAAGGAGGAAAAGTCAAGGTGCTTGAGGATATGCGTGACGAGTGTGTCGGATGTATGGCTTGTGAGACGCAATGCCCTGATGAGGCAATTATTATAACAGAAGAATAAGTTATATTACTGAAGGTAATTTTAATTTACAATTTTTATTTATTTTTTTTTTGATATTTTTAGTTTCTTTTTCATTTTTACCATAATAAGATTCTATTGCAGATCTTACATATACCTTCGTTAATTTGGATATTTAAACATTGTTCGTGATATGGTACGCCGCACTCTTTGCAAATATAAATCTTTCCCGTATAATTCTCAAAGTTCGAATCACATAAAGCACAATTTTGACTCGGGGGAAAATTATTTGGAACTTCTACAA
>JAHLWE010000308.1 GCA_019058135.1 Promethearchaeota archaeon
ATCTGTATGTGTAAGAAATTGAGTAATATTTTCTGTATGGTTAAAACTTTCCTTATATTTGTCCGTATCCGTTCTTGGATAGGTAATTAACTGATTAAGGTAAAGGTCTTCCAGAATTTTCAATGCATGCATAGCCGTAACATTTAAGTGTTTAATAATAAGTTGCAAGGCTTTAGAAGTATTTAGAGGTGTGGGAGGATATTTCAAAACGGTTCTAGAATTTTTATTTTTTATGAATCCAATCCTCTCATGCTGAATTTTGTTAAAAACAATTTCTGCAGTTTTCTTATCCTCGATGGGATTTTTTAGATTCGGGCAAACATATTTGAAACCATTATTCTCTACAATCGCATTAATTACCCAAAACGGCTTTGGAATAAAGTTTCTAATTTGAGTCTCTCTTAAAAATATTAGATATAAGAGACATGTTTGAACTCTTCCAATAGAAACAAATTGCACATTAGCTTTCTTTGTCAAAGACTTCAATGTTAAAGAAACTTCTCTTGTGGCTGAAAAACCGATAATTGCATCGATAATAGCCCGTGCCTCACCTGCATAAGCCCAACTCCATTTAGGTTGTATCTGATTGTTATAAGCTCTGATAATATCCTGTTTTTGAAGCGAACTAAGCCATAATTGACTTATCTTAGTAATGTTTTTAGAATTTTTTACAACTGAATATACGTCAACTAATCCTATATTACACCCCTCGACATCCGCATCGGTGCCTATGATACAAGAATTAACATTCAATTTTCTAGAAATAAATGCTAATAAACGAATGTAATTATTTGCATATGTAGAGGGGAATTTAAAAATTGAGTCGGAATTTGTTAAAATATCACGGGGATCAGTCTTAGTCCAACTCTTATACTTGTCGGTATTACGGTATTCTTTAATATGACCGCGTAGAGGAACTACATAAATATTTTTATCTTTAATGTAATAATAGGATAATTTATTAAATGATAATTTATCAGGTATGCCTATTGCATTTGCAATAGCTTCTGCTGCCTTTCTTTTTTCACAAATTATTAATTCATTCAAAATTTCTTTTAGAAATTATTAATTATATATTTTTATTATTACAAAATTAAAGTTTTTACATAATCTTTAAAAAATATCTAATTCTTTTCTTAAATTCTTATTTTAATTATTTATTTGAAAAATTAATTAAATATAGTAAAGAAAATATTATATTTGAAAAGATCTGATTATTGGATATTATAATTTGCGATATAACCGTGAATTTAAACATTTTTATCAAATTTAGAGGATAATTTCGAATTTGTTAAATTTAAAGCCACTTTCTTTATTTTTATATACCACAAGAATTATTAAAATCATATAAATAATATAAAAATCAAACAAAAATAGAAGGCTTTATTTGGTGGAACTTTTCCCAATAATCAGTTCATTAATATTATTTATATTTATAATGATTATTTTTAGCAAAGAGAAATTAGATTATGTTGCTTATTCACTTTTGGCAGCTCTTATTTCATGTATAATTACATTTTTTTATTTTGGAACAGAATTTACAGAATTTGTAGGATATATAGAATTTAAACCATTAATTTTTATATTATCGATGGAAATAATTATTACTTTAGCTGAAAAACATAAAATCTTTCAGTGGGTTGCATTAAAAACAATACATTTTACTAAAGGTGATCATCGAAATTTTTTTTATCTCATTTGTATAATCGCTTGTTTTGCTTCAGTAATTGTAGAAGATATTATGACTGCAATTATTTTTCTTCCATTGGTAATTAGAGTATGTAAAATTCTTAAGATTAATGCAACTCCTTATCTTTTTGGTTTAAGTTTTTCGATAAGTATTGGTTCTATTTATAGCCCTTTTTCATCTGCTCAAAATATTTTGATTTCAAGTTATTTTGGGTTAAATTTCTTGTGGTTTTTGAAGAATTTTACATTTTTTATTATCCCGCTTTTATTATTTACTCTAATCTTATTAGATTTCACGATGTTAAGAAAAATTTCACCTCCAGAAGAAGAATTAAAAATAATTTTTCTAGAGATTATACAACCTGAAATTGTAATTGTCAATCGGAAAGAATTTATTTCGAATTCAATATATCTTATTTCAGTAATCATTGGGCTTATTATAATTCCCGAAGCATATTTGGTAGCACTAATTGGTGCAATTTTAATTGGTCTTATAAATAAAGCTGAATTTACAAATATGCTTAGACAAATAGATTGGAAAATAATTTTTTTCTTGATATCTCTTTTTTTATTCATGGGAACCATGCAAATTAATGGAACTTTTCTATACATTTCCAATTTTATGAAGGCAATACTTTCGGATAATATTCTATTGGCTTCTATCGCAATTCTTATATTTATTAGTATATTATCCGGTTTTTTGGCCCAAGTTCCTACAGCCATGGTTATGATCACTTTACTTAATGGAATCTATGGTATGAATGTACCAGACATCATAATCATGGGATTTTTAATTGGAATTAATATGGGATCCAAATTTCTTCCTCAAGGCTCAG
>JAHLWE010000309.1 GCA_019058135.1 Promethearchaeota archaeon
ACTAAATACATTGCAAATGAAGAGCCTACACCTCCAGCTCCTATTTGCAGTACTTTTGACTTTAATAATTTTTCTTGTCCTATTTCTCCAATTTCTGGGCTAATTAACTGCCTTGCATATCTTATTTTTTGTTCTTCAGATAATGTCATAATTCTACTACTCCTATTTTTTCTTTATTAAATTTGGTTGATTAAAAAAGATCAACATAATTGTTTTAAATATTGTGATTAGAATTTATTATTTGCTAAAAAATAAAAATAATAATATGGATATTTTAAAATTTTCAGAAGATTTAGTGAATAGCGATATAAAATTATCTCTAAGTTGTATTATTTTTAATGGTATATCGGTTAAAAGGGAGCATTCTCAAAAATTAGATAAATATATATCTGAAATTTCAAAAAAGGTTAAGGATACTTACACTCTTGAAACCATTAAAGATAATGAGATTATTCGAAAATATCGAGATTTTAACTGGCATTATCTAAAAATTGACCCACCTAAAATTAGACCTTCTGCTGAGGCATTGATAAGAAGAATTTTAGGGGATAAGAACATTCCTCAGATCTCTAATATTGTTGATGCATATAATTGGGTATCAATAGAAACGTTGATTCCCATAGGTGCCTATGATTTTGATGTTTTAACATATCCGATGACAGTAAGATATTCTAAAGAAAATGAAGAATTCGTACAATTAGGGGGAAAAGTAATCTCATTAAAAGGAAACGAGATTATTCTTGTAGATGCCTCAAATAGAGTAATTTTCCAATATCCTTATAGAGATGCAGATTTCAGTAAAGTAACAAACAAAACAAAAAATCTATTACTAATTTCTTATGGTGTACCAGGAATATCTATAGAATTATTAGAGAATTCTTTAAAGAAATTTAATTACGTGCTTGAAATAATTTCCGATACCCAATTTTCTAGTTCAGAAATAAAAAAAATAAAAAATTATTAAAAAAAAGTTAGGTATAACCATAAATTTAGAAAAAAAAGATTAATTTATTTAAATTAAATTAATAATTATTTATTTGAAAATCCTAAAATAGTATCACAATGTGGGCAAGTAAACATTTTTATTAGGTAAATTCTTTTATTCTTGAATTGTTTTTCCGTCAATCCTGGAGAAAATTCTTCTCCGGAGAAATCATATGATGGATATTTGAATGTACCAGTTTCAATATTCTGAAAAAAATCTTTAAGATGAACTTCTTTCTTGCAATATGGACATTTTCCCATAGATTTTTCACTTTATTTTTCATTTTATATCGGAATTAATATGATACCTATAAAAAATTGAGTATTTATATCCATCTGGGTTATTTTTAGTCATTTGTAGAAAAAGATAATATATGAAAATATTTTTTTTTAAAGGTTATACCAACTTTTTTTATAAAAAAATTGATATATTACTCAATCTTCTTTTTTAATTTACTTATTAGCATCAATATTAAAGCTATTACCAAGAAAAACTTTTAGAAATAAAAAAAAAGAGCATAGATTTCATCCATTTTCTTAATTATTTTCTCTCCTAATTAGAAAATTTAAAAGAATAACTGAAACCAAACAGAGAGTATTAATTGCAATCCATAAACAATAATATAAATCGACAGGTAAATACCAGAGAGGTTGAGTCAAATCAGCAAATTTATGGGGGTCATTGGTTTTAACATAACTAACGCCTAAACACCAAAGTTGAGAATATCGCTCTATGAAGTCAACAGTGTATGCGACCACCGAAATATTTGCTTCCGAATACTCTTTAAATTGTGTATTACTCAAACTATAATGAGTGTTAATTTGATCATAATCAGAAGCTAAGAATTCCTCTACAGAACAAGCGCTCCTCATTTTTGTTATGTTAGGAGCTTTATCTTCTATCACGTTAAATAATTCATCACCAGTGGGTATCCAAATCTTATCTTCAATACCCGTTGCTACAATTAAGTCTATACAAATATTGTAAAATTGCTGACGGTATGGATGACCCTCTGGAGGTCTTCTAAGGTCAAAATCAAATAATAGATTATTATCTCTAGTAAAATTTAAAGCTTCTTCGAATGTTGGAATTTTAATCCCACGATACTCTTCCGCTTGAGTAGGAGTGATAAGAGCCTTAGCTATAGCATAATATGGATCATTATCAACAAACCATGAACCTGCATCAAGTTGTTTAATCTCGGATAAAGTAAAATTGCTCGCCCTTAAATTTGTACGATCAGGAAAAATCGCTTCAACATTAGTTGTTCGCTTGAGTGTAGAATCATGCATTAAAAAAGGTACTCCATCGTAACTAATCATAACATCTGATTCCCACCCAATACATCCATAATTAACAGCTAATTCTGCAGCTTTAATTGTATTTTCCGGGGCAAGATGAGACGCCCCACGATGAGCAACGATACCAGGTTTAGGAGGTAAAGGTCCTTTAATAACATTTGCAGGCACATATAAAAAAGGCAGACTGAAGATAAATCCATAAGCCGTGAAAAAACAAATTAAAATCAAAATGGATTTAGGTTGTTTTATTGATGTCTTTATTATTGAAATAATTGGGTCTAGAATAATTATTACGCCAATAGCAACTCCAATAAAAATTAATATATTTATAGTCTCAAAAAGATGATATACTATTGCAGCTTCCTCGCCGAATAGATTTAACATTATAAATAAAAGTGCATTAAAAATAACAATAAGAATTATTGCAATAATTTTATGAACTATATGAGGATCAATTCTATTTATTGTAAATATATTTTTAAGATTGATTATTAATAAAACAGCAGAATATGCTAGTGAAATTCCAATGATAATCAAAAAAATTAGAATATAATTTGCTTTGAATCCTATGAAATCTCCAAGATATTCATTAAAATCTGCCCATATCGGTTCTATCGCTATAAGTATCATTTCAAAAATAAACAGACTAACAAAAGCAATTATGAAAACTAGAAGCCATTTTTTTCCTTGTTTTCTATAAAATGATTCATACCAAGGCATAATAACTAAATATTCACTTCAATAATTAATAAAAATTTAGATAAGAAAATAAATTTAAAATAAAAAAATTCAATTCCTACCGAAATGGGAAATAAGATTTTAATATTTATAAGAAACCCCATTTTGAGTTTTAATTTTCCCTTTCAGTATTGGATCATTTGTCTTTCTCATCCAATCAAACAGTTTTTGTTTTAATTCAACTGCCACATTCTTGTAATTTGTATTATTAATTAAATTATTCTGCTCATTAGGATCTTTTTCAAGATCATAAAGTTCTTCTTTACTTCTCGGTTTATTGTATTTATCTTGCATATATCTTCCAGAAAGATCTCTCATTATATCCATAGGTATTTGATATAACGTTTCTAACTTTTCAAAATTATATATATATTTATACTTTTTTGTTCTTATACTTCTAATTGGATCATACATTTCATGAAAGGTTTTTTCTGTAAAGATTTCTTCTCGAAAGGATTGATTAATATTTTTAAGAACAGGGAGGAAACTTTTTCCTTCTATATCTTTTGGTATATCTGCTCCAATAATGTCCAAAAGAGTAGGTAGTAAATCGATATTACTTATCATTTCATTTACGACAGTTCCTCCTTTAAATTGATTTGAATTTAGCCAAGACATCAATAGTAGTGTTTTAATTCCAGGATCATATAATGTACATTTAGCTCTTGGAAAAGCACTCCCATGATCAGTAGTATAAATAAATAAAATATTTTGTATTAATCCAGTTTCTTCTAAACTCTTTAAAATTTTCCCAATCAAATTATCCACAGCATGAATGGCTCCATAAAATTGTCCAAGATCTTCTCTAATCATTGGATGGTCAGGTAAGAAAGGAGGAACCTTAACTTTCTCTGGTTCGACCGGATTCCCCCATACAATAAAAGGTCTATGTACTTCAATCATTCCAATATTTACATAAAAAGGTAAATTATCATCTTTATGTTCTTGGAAAAATTTTAGAATCTTATTTTCCATGTATTTCTTAGAATATTTATATTCTTTTGTTCTTTTACTCACTGTGTCATATCCTAAGGAGGAGATATTATTACTTTCGTGTTGTAAACCAAGTAAATGTGTTGAATAACCATTCTCCTTCAAATACATTGGTAAAGTTCTATTGATACTAGGCAGTGTCCAACCTCTATTTACAAGTCCTATAAGCCCATTTTGGTGAGGATATTTAGAAGTTTGAATACTTCCTCGGCTTGGAGAACACTGGGGTGCAGTACAGAAATAATTTGTAAATTTTACCCCATTGGAAGCGATTTCATCTATGTTTGGAGTATTAAGCGAATTAGGTATTTGTGGGTTATTATAACAACCGAGAAATTGACCTTGATCATGGGTTATGAATAAAACAATATTCGGTTTCTGCCCATCCATTTTCTTCTCTTTTGACATACTATTATATAATTATTTTTTCTAATAAATAATGAAATTACTTACTTAAAAACAAATTTCTTAAAAATTATTCGATTTTATCTTTTTTCATGTTTTAAAATTTGACCATTTAGAACACCCAAATGTTTTCCTTTTGCGACGGTGATTTTACCATTTACAATGACATAGTCAATACCCTCGGGATATTGACGACCGTTTTCATATGTTGAGTTATCTCTAATTGTCTGAGGATTAAAGATAACTAAATCGGCTTTATAATTTTGTTTTATTATCCCTCTATCTCTAATTCCCAAAATGCTTGCGGGTAAAGAAGTCATTTTTCGAATAGCTTCTTCTAAAGAAACAATTTGCTTCTCTCTAACATATCTTGATAAGATTCTAGGAAAAGTACCATAAGAACGGGGATGGGTATTTCCCTCAATAACTAAAAATCCATCAGAACCTACACAAACAAAATCTTGTTTAAACAATGATAAAATACTTTTCTCCTCACTCATCTGCCTCATGGAGATCATTATAGAGCCTTCTTCATCTCTAATAAAATCTAATACTCCATCGTAAAATGATCTTTGTGGATAAAGAATTTTTAATGCCTCGCCTAAAAATTTTCCTTCAATATGATGGTTTTTTAAAACACTAATTATTCTTATGTCTTTCTTGAAAGAGGAAAAAATTAGTTTTTTCATTAAGAATTTTGGAATAATCCGAATAATAAAAGGAAGATCTGATAAAAAAGTCGAGAATATCATATCTAGGATTTCTGTAACAATTTTTTTCCTTGCTTCTGAATTGGTTAAATTTTGTTCAAAATCATCATAAACCCAAGGGTTAAATAGAATACCTGATAAACTGGTTGACGATTCTTCATATGGATATAAATCTGCATGAAGAAAAATTCCTTGTTCTTTAGTATTTTTAATCAGATTTATGACATCATAAGTTAATTTCCAAGCATATTTACCTACAGTTTTTAGATGAGAAATATGGGCGCGAACATTCGAATTTTTGGCAATCTCTATAACCTCTGTAATTCCTTGTTCTATTATCCTTTTTCCTTCATTCCTCATATGTGTATCATATAAACCTCCATAATTATATACAACCTTACAACGTTCAATAATTTCATATGTTGGAGTGATAGACCCC
>JAHLWE010000028.1 GCA_019058135.1 Promethearchaeota archaeon
GAATTAACCAATAAATTTACATTAAATTTAATATTCAAAAAATCTATATATTTCATAAATAATTTGAATTTGTATTTAATTTTATAATTCTATTATTACAATTATTCACCAAAATAGAAAATGAGTGAATTAGAAAGTTATAAATGTTATTTATCACAATTACCGAGCACAATTTTAAAAATATTGGGACTTGAACCCCCATCTTTTATAAATGAACCAGTAAGTGAAATCATAGAGCATTTTAAAGGAATTGAACGAATTGTAATCAATTTAATTGATAATTTCGGGTTGTTTGAAATAACTTTTCTTAAACCACAATTTATAATTACAAATTCTGATGCTTTAATTTTATTATCAACAAAAAATCCATATACCTTAGGTTTTTTGCATCAAATAATGTTTGGAGGGTTTGAAAAGAAGCCTAATGGCTTCCATTTATTGAGAGAAATTAATAATCAAGGAAAAAAAACGATATTTATAGGTAGAAAAAAAGATCTTGATAGATATGATGGTGGAACAAAGTCTATTGCGAAAGAGACAGACATGAGTTCATGGATTGAAGCTGCCAAGGTTGTAAACCGATTCGATTTAAGTTGGATTCATTACTTAGATTTTGAGGCTTTGCATCGACTACATTCTAAATTAAGACAACAAACCCCAGAAGTATTACTTGAGAAATTAATTAATAGAACTGATAAGTGGATATTAAGTACTTATAAACAATTAAGAAAAAAATCCTTAATGATTATTTTGGGAGATCATGGCAGATTTAAGATGGATTTAAAATATTCTGGCAAAATTGCTCAATGGCGTCAAGCCTCTGTACCTATTGCAATTTTAATCAAAAAATAATAATTCTTCTAATTTTTTTAAAAAATGTTTAGAGGGTTTAAATTGAAAGAAATCTATGAACGATTTACAATTTCTCTTCCTAAAGATTTATACGATGATTTTGAACACTTTAGGGAATCTCTAGGAATGAGTCGTTCTGATGCTATTCGAAAGGCTATGCAATCTTATATGGTAGATAAAGTTGCTGAAACGGATTTAGGTGGAGATATTGTAGGTTGTATTACTTATGTTTTAAAGCATGAGCATTTTGATAAGACATCTGAAGATGAGCCAGGTCCAAAATATGCATCTATTGTTCAATCTGATTTTATAAAAAGTAATGATATCCAGCATTTATTTCAAGATATTATTATCTCAACGATGCACATTCACTTAGAAGATGATAATTGCTTGCTAATAATCGCAGTAAAAGGGCCAAAGAGAAGAATTTTTGAGATGAATAAACAATTATCATCATTACAGAGTACAATCAACTTTGACTTTTCAATAGTAGGAAAGGATATTTCAGAAAAACAAGAACATAAACATCAGCATAAACATTAACTCTCGCAAAAAAAACTTATTTATTAAAAAAAAAGAGAAAAAATTTCCCCCTGGAGGCAAAGGATAAGATTTAATATCAGATAAAAAAAATTTGGGGAAATTTTTTTGGTTAAGGTATGTGTGTGTAATTAAAACTAAGGGAAAAAAAATATATTTATTATGGGAGTTAAAATTTACTAATTTTCATAATGATGCTTTTTTCTTTTAAAAATAAAAGCAATAAAAAATTAAAGTATGAAAATTATAGGATTATCTAATAAAATCTGTGATTTTCTTCTCCCTTAAGATTTATCATTTACCCAGTTAATCAAGCTCATCTGTACATTTGAAACTCTCCTTTTTGCAAAATCATAATAATCTTTTACAATTTCAAATCCTAAATAACTCCTTCCTAAAGTTTTTGCAGTAACAGCTACGGTTCCTGAGCCTATGAATGGATCAAATATAATATCTTTCTTATCACTACTGAACAGAATTATTTTTTTCACGAGTTCAACTGGAAGTTTAGTGGGTGTCTTTATTTTACCAGTCCAATACTTCCTTTTTATTATCCATACATCCTCTGGATAATGTTCGATTTTATTGAATTTATATTTTTTTTTGTTTTTAACCACAAATAATATATGATAATGGCTTGTAACATATTTCCTTTTTGTAAATACACCAAATTGATATTTCCAGATAAGATGATTTACCGTAAGAAAACCAATTTCGTCCAATGCATTTAAAATGTCCTTGAGATTTGTCCATCCAGAAACAACATACATACTACCTGATTCTTTTATTATTCGATAGCATTCCCTAATCCAACTAAAGGTAAATTCATAATATTTCTCTTGAGGAATTTCAATGTACCCTTCTAAAACATTATCTTGTTTTCGATTGTAATTATTTTTTTTAGCCTTGAAATTAATTGCAAAAGGTGGATCTGTGATAATTAAATCTATCGTCTCATTCGGAATATCTTTCATTAATTCTAAGGAATTTCCGCAATAAATTTCGTCAGTATAAAAGTTGCCTAATTTTTTTTTTGCCATCACTATATTTTATTTTCTTTTGATTTTTTAAAGTTATTATCCAAGATTTAATATTTGGAAAAAAGATGGAAAATTTTAATAACTAATCTAGAAATCATAAGTTCAAAAAATTAAAATATATATTATTATAAAGTTAATTCTATAAAACATGAAGCAAAATTCTTTTTTTGTTTTAGTCTTATTGATACTTTTTTCATCAACTCTTTTTAGTATTTTAACTCCTATGGCTAATGAGATTACACTGGCTTTAGGATTAGCAGGTGAAGAGCAAGTAATTTACATCAATTCTATGTTTTTGAGAGTTGGTGCAGTTTCGTCGCTAGTTTGGGCAATTTTAGGCGATAAATTTTCCCGCAAAATATTACTAATTATTGCTACTTTAGAATGGTCAATTTTTGCCCTTATTACCACTTTAGCTACAGATTTTTATTCTTTATTAATATATCAATTATCTACGGCAGTAGGTTTTGGGGCTGCTATACCTCTAACATACTCTTTATTAGTTGATTTAAGTGATATGAAAGAACGAGGGAAAAAATTTGGCTTATTAAGTGCAGTTTATGTTTTAGGTAATGGTTTAGGTCAGTTTCTTTCAGGATTTCTAATTGAGGTATGCCCATGGATTGTACCTTTTATTGTAGTTTCAATTGGTGGATTTGTTTGTTCAATATTATTATTTACAGTTAAAGAACCATTAAGAGGACCAAAGGACAAATTATATGAAACTTTAGATGAAAGCTTTTTTGGATTAAGTTATAAAATTAGAATTAAAGATTTAAAGGAAATCTGGAAAATCAAATCGATTTTCTTAATATTATGTTTTAATTTTGCAATGTTTATAGCAATAGGTGCTATTTCCTCCCTTTTGATTGCGATGTTGAAAAATGATTACCAGTTTAGCTCCACAATTGCAACCATCTTTTTAATCATAATTTTTGGAAGTCAAATTCCGAGTGGGCCCCTTTTCGGATATATTGGTGATAAAAGCTATGAAAAAAACAAAAAAGGAAGAATGAAAATGGTTCTGGTTTGTCTCATAACCGGATCACTTTTTTATATTGTAGCATTTTCATTGGTTTTTACATCTACTGAAAATTTAATGGTTATTATATTCCTTCTTCTTACAATTTCAGGTGCTTTCTTTTTTGGGGGTATAGATCCACTTACTCAAGCGACGCTCGGAGAAATTAATCCACCTCAAATTAGATCAACTATTTATTCACTAAATTATTTATTAACAATCACCATTGGGCGAAGTATAAGTTTATTGATTGTTGGTCAGCTATTTGTATTTTTTAATAATCAATATAGACCTGCTTATGTTATATTAGCCATTATGGCTTTATTAAGTAATTTACTTTTAATTCCAATTTTTAAATTTTTGCCTCGAGACATAGATAAAATTAAATCTAGACAGAAGAAAGAGAATGAAATAAAGCAAGAATAGGAATTAGTGTAATGGAAATAAAAGCTGATCTTTGTATAGGGTGCGGACAGTGCGTCATTATTTGTCCCGTTCAAGCGATCAAATTAATTGATAATATTGCAGTTATTGATAAGAATCTCTGTGTAGAATGTTCTATTTGTAAAAGGAATGCTGATTGTCCAGTCAATGCAATTAAATCCAGACGATTAAAATGGCCTCGCGTGATTAGAAGTCCCTTTAGTGATGTAATTTCTACTCATAAAATAACCGGAATTCCCGGAAGAGGGACAGAAGAGATGAAAACTAATGATGTAACCAATCGTTTTGGTGTGGATGAAATCGGTTTTACTATTGAAATTGGACGCCCTGGAGTAGGAACTCATCTTGGAAATATAGAATTATTTACGACGAAATTAATTTCTATTGGTGTAGAATTTGAAAAGGAAAGTCCTGTTTCAGCACTTTTAATTGATGATATTGGACACATTAAGAAAGATATAAAAGAAGAACGTGTTCTCTCTGCAATTATTGAATTTAAAGTACCAATAAATAAAGCGACTTTGGTTATGCAAATGATAAAACAAATAGAAAAAAATATTGATACTATATTTACAGTAGGTGTTATTTCCCAAGTAATGAAAGATGGGACGATTCCAATACTTGATTTACTAACTCGACAGGGATTTTCAGTTGGACCAAATGCTAAAGTTAATGTAGGTTTAGGTAAAGTATAAATTTACGGAGGATCAAGGGATGTGACACATTCTTTACATAGAACGGGAAAAATAAACGATTTAAAGAGTGATTACATTATCTTAGCAATGCTTGCAGCTGGGATAAACGATAAATATGCGGATGCAAAACAAAAACTATTACGAGTAGCCGAAATACTAAATCAAAATAATCCTATAAATATTATACCGAAACCTGCATGGAAGATTTCTCCAGTAATTACAGCAACCTTTATTGATATTAAAATGGTTAAGAATATTATACAAACTCTTAAACAAGAAGATTTAGGTGTTTCGATAGTAATTAGTGGATTAATTTCCGAAATCCAAGAAGCAGTTAAAGAGACTGGTTTGAAAATGCATACCATACATCTTTCATTAGGTATATTTGGGAGAAAAGAACTTTTACCTTCTGAAGAAATATTGGAAATTACTACTATGTGTGGTCATCATTGTATATCTCCTCAATCTGTAAAATATTATGTGGAACTAATTAAAAGTGGAAAAATTTCTGTTGAAAATGCAGTAAAAAAATTATCAAAACCTTGTGTGTGCGGAATTTTTAATCCTACAAGAGCTATTACTCTCCTAAATAAATTAAGTGGAATTTTTTCTTAATCTCTTATTGTTTTAAAATTTTCTCTTAATATAATAAATTCTAACAACAAGTATTATAACATGAAAGATAACAAACAAAATTAAATTTGGCGTGGTATTGATTATGAGTAATATTACTGCGATAATGCCTCCAATTGTAAGAAGAATAATATTTAAAATCTGAATTTGTTTATTCTCTTTTTTCAAATACAACAAATTACCTATAATCAAATTTATTATTCCAAAAATTAACAAATAAACAATCATGTAATATAATCCAGGAAGAATTTGTGCTAGAATTTGAAAAAGATAATTTAAACCTAAACCTCTTATTAAAATATTTGAGAAATATCCAATTTTTTCATCAATATCCATTTTATCGAGAATAGTATTAGAGATAAATAGAACTGGAAATACATAAATATCTACTATTAGATGCCATACTATAAAACCATAAAGAAAGAATTTTTGCCCTACATCTATTGTGATTAAAAATAATAAGGATGCGCATCCATTAAGAAAAATAACAACTGACGCGAAAATTATAGTTTGTTTTTTCTCATCTAATTCCTCTTTTTTTAATAGCATTAATAGCCTAAAACCTATAGGAATAAGAAAGAAACTATATATAAATACCGTTACCGAAAGATCTAATAACCCAATTGCTAAGAAACCCTCAATAACATGGGTTATTCCTAAAATAACAATAAAAATTACCGCCAACAATTTAAGTTTATTGAGTCTTTCATCATCCATAGAGAGATCATCTCAGTTTATTATCAAATAATAATATATTCTAAGTTTGATTCTATGGATATTTAATACTTCCCATATTTTTGAATTGCTTTATTTAGTGGAATAATGTTGTCTGGCGAACGAACGATAGGAAAATTTTTTAATCCGTTTTTACAATTTTTTTTGCTAATTTCTCAAATTCTTCTTCAGAAATGAATTCCTTGGTCTTAATTAAGGTTTTGATTTCGGTTCGTAGAGTTTCAATTTCTTTATCAGTTGGGTTTAATCCCATTTTACTCAATTTTGCTTTTATTGCTCGAGATTGAAGTGTGGTAGCACCAAATATCAATTTTCGAGTTTGTCCTATAACATATGGTTGAATTAATTCCCAAGTAACCCAATTACCCGTTAAGATTTGTTCTACGTGTAAATCTGATTCATGAATATAACAATTTTTTCCCACAATAGCTTTATGTGGCTGTAATTTGGTTTTACTGTATTTCTCAATTATTTGTGAAATTTCCATAATTTTTTCAAGTTTTAAATTTAAATCTATTTCGTATAGAATTTCAAGTCCCATAATTACTTCTTCAGTCGCTGCATTTCCCGCTCTATCCCCAAGACCGTTAAACACAACATCAACTATTTCTGCACCTCCTTCTACTCCCGCAAGTGTATTTGCGACAGCCAACCCCAGATCATTATGACAATGGACTTCTATTGGAGTTTCTTTAACAATATTCTTAGTAAATGCTACTTGGTCTCTAAAAGCTGTAGGAAGAGCACATCCATTTCCATCATAAACTACTATTCTATCAACACCAGCATCCAATGCAAGATTGCAAAACTTATCCCAATAATGCGGAGCTACACGCCCTGATCCAAATGCTACATAAGCAGATTGTGATTTTGCATATTCAATACCTTCAGTAATTCTGTTGAAAATATCATTTTTACTCTTTAATACGGGATCAGGTACAAGTAAAAAGTTTATTATATCCGCTTCTGCAGCAATTATATCATCAACTTCTTTAATAACATCTTCTGCATATAGTCGTGCATGGGAAGATAATTTCATCTTTATTCCTTCTTTTTTTAATACTTTAAAAGTTTCAGCATGTTCTTTAATCCCAGCAGCATATCCTACTTCAATTTCTGGGGTTCCCATTTCTTCAAGAATTTTGGCAATTTCTACTTTTTGATCAATTGTAAAATATGTTCCGGGAGTCTCTTCACCTTCTCTTAGAGTGTCATCTTTAATTATTACATTTTGTGGTAAATTCATCTGCTTTCTAACACGGGCAATAAAATTCCATTCAAAACTCCACCAACGTTGATCTTTATCCATTCTCATGTATGCCTAAGGATTCACAAATATTTTGCGATTTTGCATATTCAATACCCCCAACAATTCATTCAAAGAAAAAGTTTATGATACCTACACTAATATTGAAATAATAATAAAAAATAATTAAATCCAATCCATTAAAGATTCATCGTTGTTACTATTTTCATTCCATTTAAATTTTTCCCAGTCGATCTTATCTTTAATGTCTGGAATTTTTATACCGTTTGCTCGGCATTGTTCAACAATATAATCTTGCATACTTTCATATTTTACCCAATAAGGAACATCAATTAATATTATCCCATATTTATTGCATAAATCTCTCTTTTTTTGGTCATTATTTTGTTGATTTAAGAAATCCTCATATATTTGATGATATATATTAGGAAATATATAATGTTGATAACCTTGATATTCAAAAGCCATTTTTAAATCGTAATTAAATCCATCAAAATGTGTATTACCACCGAGTTCTTTCTTTAACCAATCGGGTGAGGATTTAGGGAATTTCTTTTTAAAAATCGACTTGAACAAACCTCGACATATTCGTTCACTCATGTACTCGGAGCAAGTAAGACACCAATGACCTTCTTTTATATGATCTCCTCTCATCTCGAATTCATGTCCTTTTGCACACCGAAACTTTAATTTGGAATGAGTGTTTTTAAATTCAATTTCAGTTGAAAGACACTTTCCACCCCTACTTTTAGCAATCTCTTGATACTTTTTAAGGGAAAGTCTTCTCTTTTTATTTCTCGCACAAATACTACACCAATGTCCTGCTTTTGCGACATCAGCTCTAAGCTCAAATTCATGTTTTTCTATACACTGAAATTTTAACTTAGTACGAAAATTTTCAATTTCAGTTGAAAGACATATTCCACCTTTATCTCTAGCAATTTCTTGGAATTCTTCGAGAGTTAATTTTTCTGTTCCCGCACAAATACGACACCAATGACCAAGTTTTAAATTACTTGGTGTCATTTCAAATTCATGTCCTTTCCCACATCGAAATTTTAATTTTATATGAGCTTTCTCAAATTTCATAGAAAGACATTCTCCGCCTTCCCTTTTAGCTTTTTCTTGACA
>JAHLWE010000310.1 GCA_019058135.1 Promethearchaeota archaeon
AAAAATTAAAAATATCTGATGTAAAAATTTTATACAAATCTGAGCTTCTAGAAGTAAAGGGATTTGACGACGTAGAAAAGGTTATCATACACGATTTCGATGAAGATAATAATTACGAGTTATTTTTGGATAAAGTAATACTACTTGAAGATAAATAAAATTATTTTTTTTTTATGAATTTCTAAAAATGAATTCAATTCTTTTGAGAGAATTAAGTCTATACTTGTAAATAAATCATCAATTATTTCTATTGTAATAACATTTTCTTTTAATTTTCAATTTCAAAAAAAATCTTCAAATGTGAATATTTAAAATTAAGAAGATTTAGTACTTTTTCAGTAAAAGTCCTAAGATTTTTTGAATATTGAAATTTAAAATCTCTTTGCTCTATTAAATAATCATGAATCATTTTCCGAGTGTTATTATGACCATGAGACGAAAGAAATTCAATCCAATGAATTGATATTCTACATATTCTCTCTAATTCGTTATCTGGATATTCAAATTTATCAAAAATTTTATATTGATATTTATTTATCGATTTTGCAACCCTTTCTAAGTGATCAGCAATTCCTAACGAATATCGACAAAGACTTATCAAATTCGAAGTTGTTCGTGTATTTCTTGTATTAACGGCTTCCTCAAATGCAATCCAAGCATTAAGCCACTCTTCTTCTCTAAGCCTCTCTCCGCAATGTTTATAATCACATCCATTAACCATGGCTACATTTATTAAATCACTAAGGTCAACATTATGACCTCTTTTTATTTTTTTGCTAAAAATTTCCTTTAGGCTTGTACCTTCAAGATAAGCTCCTGACCCGAAATCCAATAATAAGTTTATATCATTTGCTGCAATAAGCATATTTGCTTCCCTTTCATTTCTAATAAGATTAACCCACTGAATTTGTTTTTCCCATTCTTTTGTATCTGATATCCTTTTCCAACCATTTTCTTTTAACACGTGCTCATATAAATCCATTTTGAAAATCCAGAAGTCAATATCATCAGTAAATCTTTTTCTTCTCCAATCTCTCGTAGTATATTTGCCTAAATATAATTTTAAAGTCCCTCTAACTAATGCATATTTACCATTTTCTAGTGCTTTACGCGCATCTTCATAATATTTATCGCTAGGGTCATTAGCGATTTCTACTATTTTATTTAAAATTATTCTTGTTTCCCTAGCAACTAAATCACAAGGTATGCTTCCATCGGATGGATAATGCCTTGAACCTCCGTTTAAAAATTTCTTGAATAATTCAATATCATCATCAGGGATGACATACCACGGATTATTAAATAAAACTTTACTGAATACATAATGTGTGAAACCGTTTTCATTCTTTTTTGTTTTGCCAGTTAAAGGCGAAACATCTCTATTATTATCTCCTCTTATCACAACATCGGATTTAACATCCCAAATACCATTCATAACTTTTAATTCCATCTTGGATTAATAAGTTTTAACAATTTATTGACATCTGTTATTGGTGGTTTACAGGTTTTATTTGTACATATATAGGCAGTAGTTTTATTATCTATTTTATTGTAATTATCGATATAATTTATAAATACATCGATTTCTGGAGGATCTTGTTTGATATTTCTCTGAATTAATGTTATATTTGGAAGAAATTGCTTATGAATATATGCTAACATTTCTTGCGTATTAATTTCTTCAGCATCACCAACAATTACTATTGTATAGGTTGGACCAACGCTAAAATCAACAGCAACCATTAATTGAGTATGCGCAATCGGTGAATTATTAACTCGTTCAGCAAAAACTTTACTTAAAATATCCGCTTTTTTTTCTAATTCGTGATCTCCAGTTAAATAACTCAATTTCAATAGATTTAACATAGCTACAGAATTTCCTGATGGGATTGCTCCATCATAGATCTCTTTCTGACGAGTTAAGAGTGTCTCACCATCATCGGCCGTAAAAAAGAAACCACCTATGGGATCATCCCAAAAATGATCTATTACTTCTTTATTTAATTCCAGAGCTGATTTAAGAAAAGAAACATCAAAAGTAGCATCATATAGTTCGAGAAGACCCCATATTAAGAAGATATAATCATTGACGTAAGCGTCAATTTCAGCTTCTCCTTCTCTATATCGATGTAATAATCTATTATTTGGTTTTCGCATATTTGAAAGAATAAAATTTACCGCTTTTATTGCCGTATTTAAATATATAAAATCGCCAAAAGTTTGATATCCTTTAGCAAGTGCAGCAATCATTAATCCATTCCAATCACTTAATATCTTATCATCTTTATGAGGATGAATTCGTTTATCTCTAATTTTGAATAATTTATTGCGAATTTTTTCTATTTGTTTTTTTAAATTCTTTTCAGATAAGTTTAATTCTTTAGAAAGATTAGCCAATGAATCTTTGAGATGCAATATATTATGACCTGTCTCTTTTTTATTTACTTCTTCAAAATAGTTTCCAAGTTTTTTTATATTAAATATTGTTATTGCTAATTCTGCTTCTTCCTTTTCAAGAACATTTTGGAATTCTTCAATATCCCATACGTAAAACTTTCCTTCTTTACCTTCACTATCTGCATCCTCAGCTGAATAAAATCCACCTTCGGGTGAGGTCATATCACGTAAAACATAAGTAAAAATCTCTTTAGCTGTCTTTTCGTATTCAATTTTATTTGTTGCTTGAAAAGCTTCCGTATAAGCAATTGCTAATAAAGCTTGATCGTAAAGCATTTTTTCAAAATGGGGGACAAGCCAAACTTGATCTGTAGAATATCGATGAAAGCCAAAGCCGATATGATCATAAATACCACCAAGCCTTATTTTTTGAAGAGTATTTTCAACCATTTCTAAAGCTTCTTTATTTCCAGTACGTTTCCAAAATCGTAAAAGAAAGAGTAGATTATGTGGAGTTGGAAATTTGGGTGCGTTGCTGAATCCTCCATTTTTCTTATCATATTGACTCAATAATTGATTATAAGCTTTTTTAAGTGTTTTTTCGTTAAGTCTATCTCCAGGTGATTCAAAATCTAAATTTTGCAAAGAAAAAACAATTTTATCTGCCGCTCTAAGCACCTCGTCTTTTTGTGTTTTCCAAAGCTTCTTTATTTTTAAAATGAGTTCTATTAAACCTATTCGACCAAAACGACTTTCCTTAGGAAAATAAGTTCCTGCAAAAAAAGGTTTTTTATCAGGAGTCATAACAATCGTTAGAGGCCAACCACCAGAACCTGTCATCATTTGACATACATTCATATAGATCTTATCAATATCCGGACGTTCTTCACGATCTACTTTAATTGAGATGAAAACGTCATTCATCAGTTCAGCAACTTTTTCGTCTTCAAAAGATTCATGTGCCATTACATGACACCAATGGCAAGTTGAATAACCAATTGATAAAAATATCGGCTTATCTTGGTTTTGTGCTTTCTTAAAAACCTCTTCTTCCCAAGGATACCAATTTACCGGATTTTCTGCATGTTGAAGTAAATAAGGGCTTTTTTCATTTGATAAATGATTTTTATATCTCTTTTTTATATCAGAATTCACTTATTTATTACCTTTTTTCTCATTAAATTTATTTCCATAGCTATTTATAAAAACAAAATCATCTAATTGTTTTCTAGGGGGTCTTTGTTTTTCTCCTAATTTCATTGAGTCAGAGAGAACCGGATTAATTTCTTTTGAATGTTTTCCAATAATTATAAGTGTGATTAATCTCATTTCATCAGGTATTCCAAGAATTTTCTTCGCAGGATCTTCTTTAAAGCCCGCTATCGGATGAGCTACTAATCCTAATTCCGTGGCACGCAATAATATAAATGCTGTAGCCATTCCTGTATCGAATAAATAATAAAGTCGTTCACCAATAATACAATCATCTTCAGGTTTACTAAATACAGCAATAATCATTGAGGCTTTTTCAACCCATTTATTACCAGCTGAGAGAGTAGTAAATAATTTTTCTAATTTTTCCCTCTCATAAACAAAGATAAATTTCCATGGTTGTTTATTACCACAAGATGGACTAATCCGAGCCACTTCAGCAAAATCAGTAATTAAATTTTCTGATATTTTTATTAGATCCAAAGATCTGTAAGCTCTTCTTTTTTTAATAGCTTCTTTAACATTCATAATATGTTCGCTCTTTCTTTATTTAATAATTAAAGTAAATAAAACAAATCATTTTGAAATTTTTAAATCTTCTAAAACTCGCTTTACTTCTTTTGGATGACCAATTACAGAAACTTTAGGCCAGATATATATAATTTTACCTTCAGGATCTATTAAAAATGTGCTCCGAATTACACCCATATATTCATTACCTTTAAATTTTATCTTTCCCCATTTTCCATAATCTTTAATTACCATTTTATCAACATCGCTTAGTAGAGTAACTTACAAGTTTTTCTTTTCAATGAACTTAGCATGAGATTCGGGGCTATCAGGACTAACTCCTATAACATTAGCATCTAGTTTTTGGAGGTCCGGTAAGATTCCTGTAAAACCAATTGCTTCAGTTGAGCATCCTGGTGTGTTATCTTTAGGATAGAAATAAAGAATAATATACTTCCCTGCAAAATCTTCTAAACAAACCTCTTTATTATCCTTATCAGGAAGGCAAAACCTAGGGGCTTCTACTCCCACTTTTAATTCTAATGTCTGTTCTGGCATTTTTAAATTCAACTCAATTGATTTATATAATTTTGGATTCGGTATTAATCTTAATTTTTAATATCTACTTGAAATTATCAATATTCGCTTTATAATGTATAAAATTTATACAAAAATAGATTACTAATTTAAAATCTTGAAAGATTTAAACTAATAAAATATAAAAGCTTAAAAAAGAAAATTTGAGCTCTTGCCGTACTTTAATAAATCGAAAAAATTACAAAACTGGACATGATATCGAGTTTTCCGAATTTTTCAACCGCGAGTTCAATTAATGTTTTAATATGGTCTTCACTTCGAACATTCGCATGCTGATATATCGCATTAGGTCCTAACTCATCGGCTAGAGCTTTTCCTAAGTCATCTTGTATATCTCCAAGAACCACACGAGCACCTTCTTTTATATAAAAAATTACGAGAAAACGATTTATAAATCATGGAGGGAAACAATTTTCTAACTATCAATAATAACTTCCGTTTCCAAACTATATCTCGTAAAAGAAAAGAGGTGACATCGTTTACATTTTCTTTTCCCTGTGATTCATCCTCTATCTAAAGAAGGGGGACATCTCACGGTTTTAGATATTATAAAAAAAAATAAAAAAAGTTAATTATAAATTTAACGATTGAGTTAATTACCGAGAGAATTTTCGCTTTCTAATTAATATAAATGAAACTAACGCAACTAGACCAACCGCCATTATTGCTAAAATCACATAGAAAACCAAAATTGTGTTGCCTGTACTAGTGACTTCGAAAATAGTAATGCCATCTTCGTTCTTAACGACAAATGAAGTTTGAGTTCCTAGAGTTCCGTAAGTCACTTCGACAGAGTACTTAGTTTCGCCAAGACGGTCCATTATGAGCGTATTTTCATTAACAGTTGCATTTTCACAACCGAGCTCGTTAACAAGAGTTGTTAAGTAAGTGTCAAAAGGATTAGCTGTGCCAAGTCCACTCATTACAAGTTGCCATATAAATTCGTCTGCCGTGAAGTTAGTAAACTCGTCCCTAATTATTTCTGGTATGTCTGTATCGTTTTTAAGCACACCTATTAAATCGTTATAATCATCTAGGATTTTTTTGTAATCTTCTGGATTCTGAAATATAAAAATTCGAGACCCCCTATCACTTGGTTCTTCTTCAATCTCTCCAATTGTGAAATTCCAAAACACCCGCAATCCATACCATAACTGAAAAGTATCTGTGTAATTATTATTGATTTCAGTTTCGTTGTACCCTAACTCTTCTATCGCCATCAACAAGAGAAAATCATCTTGAAGAAATATACTTGTAATTACATCATACATCGTCCATGAAATATCAACCCAACCTCGTGTTATGTATTTAGCTTGAGCGCCGACATTTAACGATTCTCCTTCAAACCAATCACTTGGCAAAGTTGAGACAATTTCCCAATTATTTATATTATCTCCGACAGTATATTCATCATCCCAAGAAAATCCGAGAGCATCAATATAATAAGAGTAATTTGTATCAGATCCGTTTGTAGCTATATAAAAACTGTTTAAATATTCTGCAGTGCCGTTAAAATTCAACACTCCTGAACTATTATTGTCCAAAATAATTTCCCATTGATTCGCTTCTAAACCTTGGTAGCTGTTATTTCCACATTCAAAATGAATTGTCATGTGATGCCAATCTCCGTCGTATAGGAGTGTTATATTCGGTATACTATAGTAAGTCCCATCAATATAATATTGCCATCTCTTAACTCCAGTTACGTTTGCTTCGTAAACAATTGAGAATCTTTTATTTAACCCTCCAGTTGTGAAATTCACTTCATTTCCTTCAATATAGAATTTATCAGAGCCACCACTATTGTTGTTTTTTATATAGAATTCAACTGATCCATGAGTTTGATTTTCTAAAAAGTAATAATTCATGTTAACACTATGTTCGTCCACATCGCTGAATCTTAGTACTTGGGCGTGTCCATCCTCTTCTTCTTTAATTCTAGCAGTACAATTTCCAAATTCTTTTATCCATAAACCCATAGGTTTTTCGCCAATTTTATCGTTTTCAAAATTAAAGGTTGCATCATATAACTTCCATGTTCTTTGAACCGTTTTTATCCACTTACTGTTATCATATTGAGTTACTGTAAAATATTCAGTTTCTTTTGATAAAGCAACTTGGTAACTTCCGTTAGCAGCAATAACAACTGAACTCATATCTACTAAGAGAATTCCCAGTAGTATAATACAACTTATATTTACAATTGTTCTTTTTCTGATTCTTAGCATTTAATAATCACCATTTTTTTTAAACATATTTCTATAATTGCCTCCGCTTGAATAGGTATGCTGCGAGAATAAACCCGATTGTTATGTACAGGAATAATACTAGGAGCCCCATTTCAATAGTTGGAGTCAACCATGTTCTAAAAGTAAAGTTTTGTAATGAAATCTCTGAATAATTAGGATCTGGAAACTCTATTAATAGAATCGATGTTATAAGGGTACTAATGTAGGACAAGGAGTATATCGGCTCAATCTCGGGTGCCAGCATCATTAAAAACATTTGGGATATGTTAAAACCTATAAAAAGAATCAAAATAGTTGATACGATAGTTACATTTACGCTTCTCATGAAAGAACTGAAAAATGTTACAAAGCTACTCATAGCAATCATATATAAAAAGGCGAACACAAATGATATAAAATAACGAATTAATAAAGTGCCACTGAATTGGTCGTAAAAAAAGTAACTCAGAAATCCTACAAGGAAGTAGAAAATTGCAATAACTCCAGCTTCGAGGAATAAGTTTCCCAAATACTTCCCTATAATTAATTTGTATTTGTTAATTTTCGGAAATAGGATGTAACCCGTTTTATCGCTGAATTCAGCACATATGATCCCGGCAAAAAAGAAACACGACGCAAATAAGATAATAAAAGATGTTAGGAAAATAAGTCCGCCACTTAAGTAATCAGAATGAGTGGTAGGTAAAAGACTATCCGAAAATAATGCGTACAAGATAAAGCTTTGGAGTACTACAATCAATACTGAGATCACTAAGAAGCCGACAAATTTTTTCCATTGCTTTTTTAGCTCAAAAACGAATGTGTGAATAACCGGCTTTACTTCTAAATACGCAAATTTTAATCCATCTTCAAATTTTTCCACTTTTAATTTACCCCCCCTTTTGATAATTCTATTTCTACTTTATCTTCTGCGATCAATCTTGAATATATCTGTTCAAGTTGAGAACTCTTTTTTGGCTTTGAAAACGAAACAACCGTGAAGTCAGATTCGAATTCTTTAACTAAAATTTTTAATATTTCAGCTCTGGTTTGTTTGCTATCCGTAGTATCGTAAAATATTTTAAAACTTCGCTTCTGTGGGATGTATTTTATAGGGATTTTTGAGACAAGTACATCTAAATCTTTGTCTAAATAAGGTTCAAGTCTTTCAGTCAATTTTTTAATAATTGATCCGAGTTGGTCAGGAGAAATAGGATCCAATAATTTACAATTCAATCCTGATGTTCTTAAACCTCTTTCTAAGTTATCAATAGTATCGAACGCGATAATTACACCGAAGTTAATGAGTGCGATTTTCTCGCACACTTCAGAGATTTCGGCCAACATGTGAGAAGCTACAAAAATTGTTTTCCCGTTTCTGTGAAATTCTTTAATAATTCTTCTTATATCAATACGCGCTAACGGATCCAAACCCGTCTGAGGTTCGTCTAGAATAATAATTTCTGGATCGTGAATTATCGATTGAATCATTCCCAGCTTTTGAGTCATACCTTTAGAAAAAGTTTTAACTTTTTCGTGTTTCCAATCAATTAAATCGAATATTTTTAATAATTCGTCTATTCTATCGTTAATTTTTTCCCTCGGATATCTTTGAAGCAAAGCGCTATATTTTAATATTTGGTATGCAGTCATGTCTTTGTAAAATGCCGGAATATCAATGAGAAATCCTAATTTGACAAGATTTCGCGATTTTTTGTTAAGATCCTTTAGTTCACCTTGATTATCTCTTACCCAAATTCTTCCAGATGAAGGTCTAAGTAATTTAGCAATCATTTTAATTATCGTGGTTTTTCCCGCTCCGTTTGGACCGACAAGTCCAATAACTTCGCCGCTGTGGACCTCGAAACTTACATTGTCAACTGCTAAATATTTACCATAGTATTTAGTTAGATTTTCTAACTTTATCATAGTGTCATTTTTTTCATTTTTGTTTTCTGAAGTGCTAGTTCCTGTAGGTGTGTAAATAGATTTAATATCTTCCCTCGATTTTATTCCTTTATATGCGTGTTCTCTTAGTTTTTCTTGACCTTTCTTTTTCTTTCTTTTCTTGATTACAAAATAGACAATGATGATAACAACGATTATAATTACAATAATAAGGAATATTAAGAGAAAATTTTGTCCCTGAAATCCACCACCAGGTTTAACAGGTCCCATCATCTTTATCCATCCCCTTTTTAAGAGCTTTTGAGATTACTTTCATTTCTTGTTCCTCGATTCTTGGTTTAATATCAAAATTTCATTCACTCTGTATTTTCGTATTAAAAGTTTCATTCCTTTTTTAATTTTTTATTTTTAGATTATAAATTTCAGTCTAAATTGCTGGTTGAAATTGATAAAAATATTGGTTTATTTTCTTTTCGTGCCCTTTCAAATGCTTCATCTCCCCATGGATACCATTTAACGGGATTTTTAGAGTGCTGAAATAAATAAGGACTTTTCTCATTTATTAATTTATTATTATTAATCTCATCATTTTGGGATAAATTCTTTTTATCCAACGATCTTTCTTTCATATTTTAATCTCCTAAAAAGTATTTTTCCTTACTTGGATCGTATTTATTGATATGGACAAATTCTTCAATTAATCTTCTTGGAGGGCGTTGCTTTTCTCCCAACTTCATATTATCGGAAAGGATAGGATTTATTTCTTTAGAATGTTTCCCAATATTTACAAGTGTGATTAATCTCATTTCTTCTGGGAGATCTAGAATTTTCTTAGCCTTCTCTTCATTATAGCCAGCAACTGGATGCGCAACTAACCCAAGTTCGGTAGCTCTTAAAATTATAAAAGCTGTAGCCAAGCCAGTATCAAAAAGATAATAAAATCTTTCTCTGATTATACAATCATTGTTAGGGTTGCTAAATACAGCAATTATCAGAGAAGCCTTTTCTACCCACTTATTTCCTGAAGTTAATGTAGTAAATAATTTATCTAACATATTCTTATCACGAATAAAAATAAATCTCCACGGTTGTTTGTTCATACAAGATGGAGCCATTTGTGCAGATTCTGCAAGATCTTGTATTATATCATCAGAAATTTTAATAGGATCAAGAGATCTATACGCTCTTCTTTTGTTTATTGCCTCTTTTACATCCATTTTAGGAACCTCTAAATTTATTTAATATAAAATTAAATTATTTTTAATACCCTTTTTGAAACCATTAACATAATTATTATGATTAGGTGTTCTTTAACTTATTTTAAATTAAAGGTTATTTTCAATTAAATATTTAAAACATTTAACTAAAATAAGTAACAATTCTGTTAAAATTATTAATAAAAAATAAAATTTCGATTCTACTCAATATTTAATATTTTTTTTATTTTATTTATTCTCTCGTCTCTATACTGCCTTTTCTCTACTGGGTTATGATCACCATATAATAACTCACAAAAAGTTGGTTTCTCAGTTCTATAAAATATTCCAATAAATAATTTATGTTTATTCTTTGCATATAATTTTGCTTCTTCAATACTTTTAAGAATATCATCAAGTTCTTCAACAATATCGTTGTATAATTTATAAGTATTATTATAGCTAACACAAGGTTGTAGAACTTCTAAGAAAGAAAAACCCTTATGTTCTATCGCTTGAACGATCATATCTGTAAGGTGCTGTATTTTCGCTGTATATGACCTAGCAACGAAGGTAGCTCCTGCTTCCAAAACTAAGGATATAGCATTAAAAGGTCCTTCGACGCTTCCCTTGGGCGTGGAAGGTCCTTTCCAACCTCTTTCAGTAATCGGCGTATATTGTCCCGTTGTTAAGGCGTAAACACCGTTGTTGTGCATAATTATTGTTACATCTGCGTTCCGTTTTGCAGCAAATAGTAAATGCGTTAAACCTTCGCCCATTGCGTTTCCATCTCCTGAGAATGTGATTGTTTTTAAATTTGGATTGACAAATTGAATTCCCTCTATTGTAGCTAAATCTCTTCCATGTAATGAATAAATACCGCTGAGATTAAGATAATCAAAGATTTTTGCGCTACAACCAATACCAGAAGCAATTAAAATATTTTTTTGTGAAATTCCTTTTTCTTCAAGCTCAACAATTGCTTTCTTGAAAGCATTTAAAATTCCAAAATTACCACAACCTAGGCACCAGGTATTTTCGACACTAGTTCCTAATTTCACCATTTTATACAGCATCCTTAATTTTTTTAGATAATTTTATTGGGTCGAAAGGTCTTCCATTGTATTGCTTTATTACTTTTTTCAATTGAATATTTGTATTTTCTTTAAGTAAATTAGCAAATTGACCTATAGCACTTTGCTCTATAACAATAACTTCTTGGTCTTTATATTTTTCAAGCACCCAAATAGGTAATGGACTCAAGAAAATTGGTTGTACAACCCTTGCTTCAATATTACCATACTTTAATGCTTCTAATACGGACATCACCGTTGAACCATATGTAATTATTATTGGTCCCTTATCCCCAAAAATATTTACAGTTTTTTTTTTCATAAGGTAATTTTCTAATGATTTAAACTTTTTGTTTCGTTTATCATGCATCCTTTTAATCCATCGAGGATCTTCAGTTGTAAATCCAAACTCATCATGTTCATAACTATTCCATTTGAGTATTTCCTTTGCTGGTGGAAATAATAAGGGGGATATTCCATCCTCTGTATCGAAATATCTTTTATATTCTCCATCTTTATGAAGCAGTGGTTCAGCCCAAATAGTGTCATTTAAATTTATATCGACTGTCATACTACTCTCTGATAAATGTTTTTCTGTGAGTAATATTCCAGGAGTTTGAAACTTCCATACTAAATCCAACATTTGAGCTGTAAGAAAAAATGCCTCCTCTATAGTTCCTGGAGAAGCAACGATGCGTAAAAATTCCCCATGACCCGCATTTAAAGCAAAATTTAAATCTCCTTGTTCTGTATAAGTGGGAACACCCGTAGCTGGTCCAGGTCTCATGGATAATATAATTAATACAGGTGATTCGATTATACCACCTAATGAAATTCCCTCAGCCATCAAAGCAAAACCTCCACCGCTAGAACCAACCATTGTCCTCGCTCCAGTAAAGGTTGATCCTATAGCCATATTTATTACTGCTATTTCATTTTCGGGATGTATAACTGCAAGTCCAAAATCATCTGCTATAGCAGCAAGATAATGTAGGATGGATGTGGCTGGTGTCATAGGATAAGCATAATAACAATCTAATCCACCTGCTATTGCTCCTAATGCTATTGCTTGATTTCCCAAGATATTCGGTCTTTTTTTAGATCCTCCCTCTAATTGGAATTTTCCTCCAATTATAGGATAGACAATATCATAAATAATATTGGCATAAGAAATATTCTCTTTAACACCTTTAGAATATTCATTCTTTATTAATGCATTTAACTCTGTCTTATTAACGCCAATTGTCGCCCCTAATATAGCAATAGCACCAACTCCAAGCATTAAATTAGGATTAGGATATTTTTTTGCTTCGCTAGTTAAAGAAATACCAATACCATCCATATCTCCTTTAATATCAGAATTATAGACCATTACACCTCCTTCAGAAAGGTGGTCTATATGATTATCATAGCTTCTTTTATCAAGATTAACTATAAGATCAGCTTTCATATAATGACTACTAATCCATCTAGTAGAAGTACTAACAACCGAGAAATTATGTCCTCCTTTTATTAAACTCATGTAATCATCCATTTGAAATACAAAACGATTCTTATTTATAAAAAGTTGAGAAGCAACTGAACCTGCTTTTTTAACACCTTGACCAGCTTTACCCCCAACTATAAATGTGAATACATTCTTTTCCGTAATTTTATCGCACCTACAAGAAAATAATCATAATTTTACAAACTTATCTTTTGAAACTCCGCATACTGGACAATTCCAATCATCTGGAATTTCTTCAAATGGAGTTTCTGGAGAGATTCCACTATCTGGATCACCTTTTACAGGATCATAAATATATCCACACACTGTACATCTGTATTTTCCTCCCAGTTCCTCACTAGTCTTTAATGAAATTGGTGGAATTTCAACTTCCGCTTCTCTTTCTACCTCAATTCTTGGGAGTTCAAATAAATTTGGCATCCCGTGTTTATATTGTTTCATCACAAATCTTGAAATAATTATTCTCTGGATTTCTGAGGTACCTTCGTAAATTTGAAATAGTTTTGCATCTCTGAATAACTTTTCTAATGGATATGTTTTAATATAACCGTAACCTCCCATTATTTGAATAGCTTCAGTAGTTACTTGCATAGCAATATCCGAGGCAAATGCTTTTGCACATGCTGCACTTAATGTATTATCTAACCCTTGATCAGTCTCCCATGCTGATTTATAGGTTAATAATCGGCTTGCTTCAATATTTTTATACATGTCAGCAATTTTAAACTGAATAGCTTGATAATTTGCTATTGGTCTTCCGAAAGTCTCTCTTTTTTTTGCATAATCAATCACATATTCCATAGCGGACCTTGCTAAACCAGTAGCAAAACCTCCTATAGCTGGACGAGTATGAGCAAATGTTTGCATTGCTAAAACAAAACCTCTCCCTGGAGGAGCTAATACATTTTCTTTTGGAATTCTCACATTTTTTAAAACCACAGAAGTAGTATTTGATGCTCTATGCCCCAATTTAGCAATTGGATTTCCTGTTTTAACTCCCTCTAAATCAGTTGGTACAATAAAAGCACATATTCCTTTATGTTTTTTTGCTGGATCCACTGTTGCAAATAGAGAAATATATTTTGCATAACCTGCATTGGTAATCCAATACTTTGTACCATTTAAAATATATTCTTCTCCATCTTTTTGAGCTCGACAATTAATTCCAGCAACATCAGATCCCATTCCAGGTTCAGAGGTAGCAAAAGAAATTAAAGTAAATTTTTTTACTAATTTTCTTAATATTCTCTCTTTCTGTTCTTCATTTCCTCCTAAAATTATTGGTTCTGCTCCTAAATTATTTGCGAATATGGATGTTGCGAACCCGGGACAAGCCGCAGCAATTTCCTCAACAACTATAACAGATTCTAAGAGACCATAACCAGGTCCACCATATTTTTTTGGTATTGCTAAATTCACTAAACCTGCTTTATAAGCTTTCTCAATAATTTTAATTGGAAATTTACCATGCTCATCATAACTAGCTGCTACTGGTAAGATTTCCTTAATTGCAAATTCCCGTGCTTTTTTTTGTAATTCTTTTTGGGCGTCTGTTAAATTAAAATCCATATCTTAAAACCTTTATACCATTTTTTCAATTAGTTTATCAATTATTTTTTTAAAGTTTAGATCTTCGGGTTTTGGTACAAATTTAATTTCTATACTCTCCTCTAAAATATCGATTTTCGAAGCTTCCAATTCTTTAATAATCTCTTTCACGGCTCCACCACCCCATCCATACGAACCAAAGGCTAGTCCTATCTTATTCATTGGCTTTAAACCTTTCTGATAACACACATATTCTGCAACTGTAGGATACATTCCATTGTTTAAAGTTGGGCTTCCTACAATAATTGCTTTTGAAAGCATAACTTCTGTTATTACATCAGAATAGTCTGCATTAGTTAATTTATATCGTTTCACCTTTATCCCTCTATATTGCAATTCCTTGTATAGGGCTTTTGCGATAATTTCGGTGCTTCCCCACATTGTATCATAAACAATTATTGCTGTCTTATTATCAATTTCTCCTGCTGACCACTTTTTATACCTTTCAACGATATCTCCTACATGTTTCCTCCAACAAACTCCATGCGAAGGGCAAATAATATCTATTGGTAAAGAACCTACTTTGGGTAAAACACTTGAGATCAGTTTCGATAAATGAAGTAGAATATTTGCATAATATTTAACCGCTTCTTCCATTATTACGTCAAAATCATTCTCATCATCCCAACGTGAGGAAGTTGCCAAATGTTGTCCAAAAGCATCATTTGAAAATAAAATATTTTTACCATTTTCGTCTGTCATAAATGATACCATTGAATCAGGCCAATGGATCATTGGGATTGGAACAAATGTAAATTTTTTAACGTTACCAACATCTAAAGTATCTCCTTCTTTCACAGCTCGAATATTATTGAATACTTCATCATCAACTTCTTTATGAAAATGATCTCTTAAAATTTCAACACCCTTTTTAGAAGCGATAATTTGAGCGTTTGGAAGATATTTAATGATTAATGGAAATGAGCCAGAATGGTCCATTTCAACATGATTCACAATTAAATAATCAATTTTCTCCGGATTAATAATATTCTTAATATTCTCTAAGAAATAATTAAAAAAAGGACGTTTAACTGTATCTATCAAAACATTTTTTTCTCCTTTTACTATATAAGCATTATAAGATGACCCCCTGTGTGTGGAATATCCGTGGAAATTTCTTACCTCCCAATCTACATAACCTACATAATAAATATCTTTCATTAATTCAGTATGAACCATTTTTTTTGCCAACTCTTCTTTTTTATTTAGTTGAATTTTTGAATTTCTTTAATTTAAATAATATATAATTAGAGTCAAAACTTATTATAAATTTAATTTCTTTCAAATATAAATAATACAATTAATACCTGAGATTACTAAAAGGAAAAATAATAAAAAATTTAGAAAATAAAAAAAATTTGGAATAATTTTAATCTTAAAGTTTTTCAAACATATCTTTTCCTACTCCGCATACTGGACATGTCCAATCATCAGGGAGGTCTTCCCACTTTGTCCCTTCTGCTTCTTCGTCATAAATATAGCCACAAGCCGTACATTCATACTTTGCCAGAGTTATTTCCCCTCGTATATTTTCTATTATAATTATTATGAAATTTAAATTTCTAAATATTAAAAATATTAAGACTATAAATTAATAAAATAATAGATATTTATTGTTTTATTTTTACAGGGACTTTGGTTTTTATTCTAATAATTTATTAATCTCTTCTTTATTAACATTTAAATTTATATTCTTATTTAGAAATGGAATTGATTTTGTTTCTCCAAAAAGAATTGCTCCTTTTAATTTATTATCCTTTAAAACGAATTTTTGATAGCAGCAATTATCTTTATCAACTTTTTTTAGAATCTCCCATCCAATATCCTCTTCTTGTGAAGGATCAAATATTCCAATAGATGTTAAATCAATTCCAACAATTTTTAGAGTGGTTTTTGGAGTAGTTCCTTTATATTGAATCTCTTTTTTATTTAAAACAGATGCTGCAACAATTCTTGATTGCTCAATACAGGCAGGAATTATCCCCCATGTTTGAGATTTGTATTCTATCACATCACCAACAGCAAAAATGTCTTTATCGCTTGTTTGTAAAAATTCATTGACAATAATACCTCGATTCTGATGAATTTTAGCTTTTTCTGCTAGCTCGGTTCTTGGTCTTATTCCTGCTTGAATTAATACAGTATCGGCTTCAATTTCAGGTCCGTCCTTTATCTTTATTCCTTCAACGGAATCAGCTCCTAAAATTTCCTCAGTTGCAGCATTTAATATAACTTTTATTCCCATTTTTTCAATTTCAGCTTTTAACATCTCTGCGCATTCATCGTCTAATTGACGAGGTAAAAGCCTTGGAAAAAATTCAACTATCGTTGTGTCAAGATTGCAATTTTTGATTTGTTTTGCCAATTCTAAACCCAATAACCCCCCCCCAATTATGATCGCCTTCTTAGCATTATTTACTTTAATATAATTCTGTATTTCTATGGCATCATCAATATTGCGTAAAGTAAAAACTCCTTTTTTTAATAGTTCAACTGCGTTTTTAATTGGAGGAATATTAGGTTTGCTTCCAGTTGCAATAATTAACTTATCATATTGAATAAATTCTTTTTGACCTTCAAGAATGATGTGCTTTTGTCTTGGATGAATTCCCACAACTTTCTTTGCTAAAATTAATTTAATATTTTTCTTACTATACCAATCTTCCTTAAAAACTACAATATCATCGATTGATACTTGTTCTGGGATAAGTTCAGGTAATTTAGGTCTGGAATAATACGGAAGCCTCTCTTCAGTTATTATTTTAATATCTACGCTTTTATCAATATTTCTAATATTTTGAGCAGAAAATGTACCTGCGACTCCATTACCGATAATAATTACTTTCATACTATAAATATTCATATTTTGCTTTTTTAGAATTACTGTTATAAAAATTAAGATTTTGAATTATAATATTTTGATTTAAATAAAATAAAGGAGAATGAACATGTTCGCAATAAAAAATAAAACACTCATATTTCTATAAATTATTAGTATGACGGAAATAAAAAATAAACAAAAAGTAACTAGAAAAATAATTAAGATTGATGAGGATTTATGTACTGGTTGCGGACAGTGTGTCATAGCTTGTGCTGAAGGTGCGCTTAAAATAATTGATGGAAAAGCAAAAATAGTAAGCGAAATATATTGTGACGGACTTGGTGCGTGCATTGGTGAATGTCCTGAAGGAGCACTGACTATAGAGGAGCGAGAATCGTTAGAATTTGACGAGGAAGTGACGGAAGAATATTTACAAAATCTCAACAAGGAAGAATTATTAGGTTCCCGTTCTGAAACGCAGAATAATCCCTCACATTCACACCAGTGTTCATGTCCATCAGCGAATACGATAGTATATCATAAAGAATGGGAAGAATCCGACATCAGCGATGAAATTCCTTCTGCCTTGAGACAATGGCCAACAAAACTAACATTAGTAAATCCAAGTGCTCCATTTTTCAACAATAAAGAATTACTCTTTGTTTCTGACTGCGCCCCCTTCGCGTTCGGGGATTTTCATAGAAAACTCTTAAAAGGTAAGCCAATAGTTACAGTATGTCCAATGTTAAGCTTTAGCGAAACGGAATTAGAAAAATTCGAACAGATTTTGAATTTAAATCCTATTAAAAAGATTAATTTTATCTTGATGGATGTTCCTTGCTGCCAGAAAATCAAATTGTTCTTAGATCCGATATTTGCAAAAATTGATAGGAAGATAACCCTAAAGGAAACAATAATAGGGCGTGATGGAAATATCTTAAGACAGGGGAAAATTTAACCCTCAAACAATACCTTTTTTTTAATTATTTTTCTAAGCATAACAGAAAGTGTGGATTTTGATTTTCCAAGTTGGTTTGCTAATTCTTCTAAGGATATTTTTCTCGGAACTTCGAAAAATCCTAAATTAATTGCTTTATTGAGAATTTCTGATTCTTGGAAACTTAATTTATTCTTATCATCATCAAGATTATAAGGTGAATTTCCAATTCGCAGTAGTGAAAAATTAATATCTTTCTCTTCAAACAGCGTAAGTAGATCGTCTATTCGTTTTCTGGTTGATATTATCTTCCAGACCCCATATCCCTCTCGTACTCTAACGGGAAAATTAATAAGCACCCCACATTTAATAACACCGTACAGTAAGTAGGGATCTTTTGTTTTGACATTAAATTGAACTCTATTTTCTTCTCTCTCTAAAATACTAAATTCGAAAATTGATGGATGATTTTTTATTTCTTCTATAATTTGTTCAATTTTATAGTGAATAATTTCAATTATCGCGTTTCCAACGGATTTTTCAAAGTCATACGGCAAAAAATTTAATATGTCAATTTTTACATTGGTATATTTTTTAGAAATTTCGGAGATCCATAATTGTTCTGGAAATTTTATCCTAATCCTTGCTAAACTCGGTTTATTTTTATCCATCATTAAATATTAAATCCTGGATATTAATAATTTTTCTAAAATCCACCGAAAAAGAATGTTGTAAAAATAAATAAAAGAAAAAATACAAATTATAAATTATGGTTGAAAATAAAAACTTGTTATTAGGAATATGCGGTAGTCCAAGAAATCAAGCTACAGAATTCTCCGTAAGATATGCTTTAAATTATGCCACTGAGAAATTTGGATTCGAAACAGAATTTTGGACTGTCAGGGGAAAGAAAATTGGCTTTTGTACCCATTGCGATTATTGTATTCGGGAGAAAAAGGGTTGCGTACAAAAAGATGATTTACAGGAGCTTTATCCCAAGTTAGAAAACGCAAAATATTTTTTATTTGGAACTCCAGTATTTCAAGGGAATCTATCCGCACAATTAAAAGCAGTTATGGACCGTTGTAGAGCGATAATTGCCAAAAAGCCTGAAGTCTTCTGGGATAAGATTGGAATAGCGTTAGCTCTTGGGGGAGATAGGAACGGAGGACAAGAACCTGCCATTAGAACAATTTTGGACTTTTATATACAAAATGGCATAATTACGGTTTCTGGTGGTGCTTTTGGAGCAAATTTAGGTGCTTGCTTATGGTCAAAAGACCTAGGAAAAAAAGGTGTTGAGAAAGACAAAGAAGGTCTAAGAGCTATCAAAAAAGTAGTTAATAAAATGGCAAAATTAAAAGAAAAAAATTAAAAAATATAAAAATCCGATAAATCCTAATCTAGAAAGAGTTTTTTAACTTCTCTTTCTCGTAATCCGGAAATGCCCCATAGTTCCTTAAACCAATATTTACCTTTGTGTATGACAGCAGGAGTATTTACAATACAGCCATCAGCATCACAAAAAGTGCCTACAAAATTTGGATCATGTAATAATTGTTGAATAAATTCTTTATCTTCAATATCTTGGTGAATATAATTAACACTATTCTTTTTTAGCCAAGCCTCTAATTCTTTACAACGGTGGCATCCTTCTTTAGTAATAATAATTGGAATTTTTGATTCTGTCATAGATAGAAATTATTCAAATAACTATAAAAAAGTATTATGTACTTTTTATAATTATTTTATAAAAGTAT
>JAHLWE010000029.1 GCA_019058135.1 Promethearchaeota archaeon
ACGAACATGTTGCATGGGGATTTACGAATGTTGGGTCTGATGTTATGGACTGGTATTATTATAATTCAATCGATGAAGATCATTATATTTATGACGGTACATCGACTGCTTATACAACAAGAAGTTATTCCATCAATGTTAAAGGGCAAGATCCAGAAGAATTTACAGTAAAAGAAACAGTCCATGGACCTGTTTTAAACGATTTTCTTGGCAGTAGTATCACAGAAGCTTTTGGAGATGTTGTATTGGCGCCTAGATGGACTGCAAATAAAGTGACTCTTGAGTTTTTGGCTCTATATAATTTTGGTCATGCACATAATAGAACTGAATTTGATGAAGCATCAAAATATTTTCATCATCCTGCTCAAAATATAGTCTACGCGGATATTGATGGCCATATAGCTATCCGTCCAACAGGATTAGTTCCTATAAGAGTAGGAGATGGGACCTTCCCTTACAATGGTTCCGCGGGTGAAGGAGAATGGACTGGGTATATTCCATTCGAAGAACTACCTAATTCCTTAGATCCTTCTCAGCATTATTTAGCAAGCGCAAATCAAATAGCTACTGGTCCTGAATATGTCAAGTATTTCTTGCAAAATTCATATTCTGATGGTTACAGAGCCAGAAGAATTAATGAATTGTTAAGTAAAGCTCCTGATGGGACTGTCAGTGTAGAGAAAATGATTGAAATTCAAACGGATGTTAATTCAAGCTCTGCCCAAGCATTTACTCCTTATCTAATAAATGCAATTGAGACTAAATATGGTTCTAATCCTCCAGAAAGAATTGATAACGTTCTTACTGTGTTAAAAGATTGGACATATGTTATGGATAAAGATTTGGCTGCACCTACTATTTATCGTAAGTGGCGAGATTAATTTGATGATTATACTTTTGATGATGAAATTAAAGTGTATGAAGCTGCTAGCGGTCCAGGTTTAAATGTTTTAGAGTATTTAATGAAAGAAGTTCCAAATTCTCACTGGTTTGACAACATCTCAACAACAGACGTTAAAGAAACTCGAGATGATATCATTTTAACTGCTCTAGATGATACAATTGAATGGCTCGAAAACTTCTATGATTCAAGCGATCCGACAACATGGAGGTGGGGAGATATCCATACAGTTTACTATGGTCATTTAACTGGATTAGAAGCGTTAAGTGTAGGTCCTTTTGAATGGTCTGGAAGTGGACACTGTGTAACTCCTTCTGGAGTAAGCATTAGAAGTGGAGTTGGAAGAGCAAGAAGTGGAGCATCAGAGAGATTAATTGTTGATTTCAGCAACTTAAATAATACGATAAGTGTAATTCCATCGGGACAAAGAGGTCATTCTAATAGCAAACATTATTCGGATCAAGTGGAGACTTTGTTTCTTCTTGGAAAGTATCATATGCAATATTTCACAAACCCTCCCACTAACTTTCCAACGAGTTCTATAGAATCAAGAATATATTTTACAGCAGGAGGTGTTTAAATTTGGAAGTAATTGAAAAAGAGAAATACTTTTTATTAAGTATCTTAATTGGTGCAGTTCTTGCTGGAATTTTAAGTTTAATTCCGTTGTGGCACTTGGTTCTTATTGCTGGAATAGTAGCTGGATTATTGAATCGAACAATGAAGAAGGGAACTTTAAGCGGTGCTGCAGGAATATGTGTTTGTTGGCTAATTATCATGATCTACGGCATGGTAACAATTAACGCATATACCTTGATGGATCAATTTGGAGCGCTTCTTATTGGACCTGGGTTTGGCTGGTTAATTTTTATTATTGTTTTGCTGGTAGGAACTTTGTTTGGCGCATTAGGTGGGGCAATTGGAAGTGCAGTGATGATTATAATAAAAGGATATGAAACCTCTGAAAGTTCTTAAAATAAAACTACACAAATCGAAATAAATATAACATAAAAATATAAAATTTCATTATTTTTTTATAATTAATAATTTCAATCCTTTTTATTGATTTTTTTGTTTTTTTAAATATTGCACAGTTCGAAAAAGATGTAATTCAAAAAGCATCTCATCATCAGGAAATTCCATTCTTACTTCTCGAATTATTTTTTCTTTTTCTTCATCTGATAAATTTAATTCCTTTAACAAAATTTCTATATCATATAACATTTTTATCCCTCTATAATTCTGTTGGAGCAAGAATTTCAATAGATCTATAACTTTCTTTTAATGTTAATATTATTTAAATATTAATATTTAACTTAGCCATTGTAATATTATATGATTCCTTCTTTTTATGATACTAAAATTAATCATCATGAATTAAGTTGAATTAACATAATATAAATTGACTAACTATGAAAAAAAACAATAAGGAATTTGATTTTGTCAAAGGAATATTAACAGATTTAGATGGAACACTCTATTTTAAAGGGGTTCCAATTCCAGGAGCAATAGAAACTGTTTCCAGACTTCGTGATGTTGGTATTAAACTTATTTTTTTAACGAATACAGACAGTAAATCACCACGAACAGTAATAAGAACCCTTCAGGGATATGGGTTTAATATTAAAAATGAAGAAGTTTTTACGCCAATTATTGCCTTAAAAGAATTTTTATCAAATTATCCCAATAAAAAATCTTATTTGGTGACTACTAAAGAGGTTGAAATGGAATTTCATGATATTGTTCAGGTTAAAGGCTCTGAAAGAGCTGATTTTGTAATCATAAGTGACTTTCATGATGATTGGAATGTAAACCGACTTAATGAAGCATTTAAATATGTATTAAAAGGTGCAAAACTACTGGGAACGCAAGGAAATCGATATTATCTTGATCGTAATGGTGAGCCGGTAATTGATACAGGATCTTTCGTACAAATGATAGCTAGTGCAGCCAATGTAACTCCAAAGATATTTGGGAAACCCTCGGCAGATTATTTCATTAATGCTTTAAAAAAAATCAATCTTACTGCAAATGAAACCATTGTTCTTGGTGATGACCTTGAATCTGATATCCAAGGAGCAAACAATGCCGGTATTAAAGGTGTGTTAGTAAAAACTGGGAAAGACCAATTTATAACACCCTCAGAAATGTTAATAAAACCTTATAAGATCATTAATTCCTTTAGTTCTATTTTAGAATTTTTTTGAAATTTATCTATCTCTCTTCTTATCTGATTATATTATATGCTATTGATTGAAAAATCAAATTCTAAAATCTTATTTTTCCTTCCATTATTTTTTGATATGCTGAATTGTCGAGTGTCATATATTGCTTTTTCTTTGAATCCCAGAAAAAAAGTGGATCTTTAATTATTTTAATATTGTATGCTTCTTTTCTAAGATCTATTTTTTTTATTTTTTCTGGTCCAGTAGTCTCAAGTTCATCACATAACCTAAAAAACTTGGGGATAGAATAACCTGGTAATACTTCGATAACAAATCTAGAAAAATCATCAATTTCAAATTTAATTGATGGATTTAATTTGATAGCTGCCATGCCCGCCCTCCCTTCCGTATTGGGAATTCCCACACCGTAAGCAGCAGACATATATATTGCTTTATAGGAGTTTAAAATTGCTTCAACCTCTAAAGTGGCAACATTTTCCCCTTTCCATCGAAATGTGTCTCCAAATCTATCAGCGAAAGACACCCAGAGATCATCATGGAGCTTTAACATATCACTTGTATTGAAATACTTGTCATTCTTTTTAAAAACATTATGTAATATTTTCTTATGAGTTTTTTTTATATCTTTGTATCCTGTAAAAAATGTTTTTTTATCTATATTAATCAGAGCCATTCCAATATCTCCGGGTTTGCATTTTACACAAAAACCACTTTCATTTTTATAGAATTCGCCCGTTTCTGGGTCAACCTTCGCTAATTCAAGCCCTCCTTGATTATTTCGCCCAATCATTCCAGGAACTTCCTCCACATTATATAATGATCGATGACCCTCAGTTAAACCATAGAATTCATAAATATGCTCAATTTGGAAACGAGACTGAAATTGTTCCCAAATTTCCTTTCGAAGTCCTAGTC
>JAHLWE010000311.1 GCA_019058135.1 Promethearchaeota archaeon
ATTTTAGGGGGTTTAGCATGGGACAATATATCTCTAACATCTCCTTTTATTTTATCTATATTTATCGAATTGTGCTTGATTCCATTTTACTGGATTGAAGTCTTTTTAATAAAGCCACATTTAACGGAAACTTATGACTTTAAATTAAAAATCGAAAGAAATACGATTTAATTATTCTGAGAGATAATTAAAGGAAAAAAGATCTTTAAAATTAAATTACTAACCTCTTGACCATATCTCTGATTGCTCTGCTGACCAAATATAGTTGAATATTCCTTGCTCCGCCAATTATTTCTTGTACTTTACTCACTTCAAGAGCTTTATCTATTCTGAGATTGTCCGTAAAGGCAATCCCACCACATAGTTGTTGGGCTTCATAAGAAATTTTTTGAGCTAAATTAGATGCAAGAAATTTTGTCCCTGAACTAAAGGCAGCGCTGTATTTAATAAACTTTTGTTCATCAAAATATTTTAACATTTTTTTATATACAGTAGCACTTCTAATTCCAAATTCAGTGGCAGCCATTAATTCCGTAAATGATTGGGTAATTGGAAAACTGACTCCTTGAAAATCATATATGGGCCTTCCAAACTGTTTCCGAAAATTTGTATAAATAAGTGCAGTGATTGAAGTTAACCAACTTATTCCTAGGCTTGAGCCGATGATTGCGTCTCGTTCTGCAACTAATCCAGAGAATAGATTTTTATATCCATATCCTTTTTGTCCTATTATATTCCTTTTAGGTATTCTAACTGAATTGAAAAGTGTTTGTCCGATTTGAACCCTTGGAATCGATTGAACGGCGATTCTGTGAGTTTCTAGACCTTCAAATTCGCGTTCTGCAATTACCTGGTACATTGAGCCTCGAGGATCAGAAAATTCTGATACTCCATACACAATAAAATAATCGGCTACTGGTCCATTTGTAGTATATAATTTTTCTCCATTAATTATTAGATGGTTCGTTTCTTCTATTACTTGAGTTTCCATATTTACCGCATCGGACCCGTGAAGTCTTTCAGTTATACATATAGCCCCAATCTTCTTTCCGGACATAATTTGGTCTATAATTTCAGAATTATGGTCTCCCTTTCCATGTTGGAATAATGGATTTGCAAAAATAACACCTGATACTACTCTCGCTAAGTCCAGTTCTGGATCAACAATTGAAGTTGCCATAGCTAGAAGCATTTCATATCGCATGCCAAATTTTTGGTGGTCATCATTCCCATATGGATTTAATCTTTGAATATAATTTCCTTTTCCTAAAATTGGAAATAGTTCATAGACGTCTTTGCTAAGATCTATCTTAGGCTCTATTTCTCTTATCAAAAAGTCTTCCAATTCTACAAGAAATTCCTGTTCTTCTTTTGTAATGAGAGGAAGAATAAAATTATTGAAGATCCTAAAAATATTTTCAATTGTTATTTTTTCCTTTATTTCTTCTTCTAAAATATCTAATAGCATATTTTAAACTAATAGATATAAATAATTAAAATTTATAGAAAATGAATGAGTAAAATAAATAAATAATCTTAATTTTATTAAAATATCAAATTAGATTTTTGAATTTTGAATTTGTATATTAATCAAAAGCCGTATTATGACATTACATAAAGGATATAGAAATAAAACTCGAAGCCTTCATAGAAAGAATGTGAGAAAACGGGGATTAGGCTCAATAGAAAAATATCTAATTGATTTTGAAATTGGAAATAAAGTTGATATTATAACAAATTCTGGTGCCCATAAACGGGGTATGCCACATCGCCGATTTCATGGGAAAACAGGAACAGTTATTGGGATACGTGGTCGCTGCTACGAGATTCAGCTAAAAATTGGAAATGCTAAAAAAATGATTATTGTTGGCAAAGAACATTTACGTCTTAGCACCGGAGCTCTATCTTAAATTGAGTGAAACCGTAATTTATCCATAATAAGTAATTTTAAAGGTGTATTAAAAATTAGTCGAAAATTAATAGATGAAAAAATTCTATCAATTCCGGAAGTTAAAGAATTAATGGAAAAATTCAAAAAAACAGTTATTGATTCAGGAACAACGGAAGAAATGTCCCATTTCCAGCAAATAACATTAGAATATGTTTCAAAATTTTCAAAATTTTCTGAGAAGCAATCTATAGAGATAATAAAATTGCTTTCAGAGGATTATAATCTTGAACATGTTTTTGCTGTAAATGTTGTTAATATAGATCCACAAACCGTGCCAGAACTGAAAACTATTTTCGAAAAAAGCTCAGAAGGGAAAAATTTTGATTCAGATAAATTGCAAGAAATTTTATATAAAATAAATGAAATTAAAGCAAAATAATGTCTTAATGCATTCAAATTCTATTATTTCAAATCTTTCCAAATTAAGATTTAAATATTTAAATAGTTTATAGAAAATTATTGTAAAATTAATGAATTATAACTTAAAGAAATTTTAAAAAAAAAATTTCCGTGATAAACTAATTTAGGCGAAATTTTTAAAGCGTTAAGTTGATTTATATTGAGTAATAGGGATTTGGGGTATTCAAGAAGAAGAGGTAAATCTCCTAGAGGCAGAGAAAAAGGGAAAAGTCAATTTATAAAGAAAGATAGATTAATTCAAATCCTTGATATTCTTATGCATGGGCACTTCTCAAATGATGTGCCAATGCATAAACAGAAACCCATTGTTCAATTAATAAGTCTCGAAGATTTCGTTCTTTATGAAGTAGAATATATTAGAGATTCGGATTTAAAAGTTCAA
>JAHLWE010000312.1 GCA_019058135.1 Promethearchaeota archaeon
CTCCCTTATTTTAATATTTAATAACCTTATCAATATACACAGAAGATTTCAATTACAAAAAAGATTACACTTAAATAGAATTACCAGATGAGAGGTTGGAAGAAAGTGCAACAAAAAATCTCAATAATTCGCTAATATTTGTATCAACAGAAGAAAAGACTATAGTTGCTAATGAATTGGAGAAAGAACTTCTTGAACCTTTGAGGACAATTAATGAAGAAGAGAGTGGTAAAGGTAGAAAAGCCAATTTATCAAATCCAGGAATCACATATGTTAAAAAGGTATATAAAAATGATAAAATAGTGGATTTTATAGATTTAGAAGGATTAGATAAGAAATTTAGTGAAAAAATGGAAGAATTAATACAGAATTTAGAGATTCAAAAAGAATTATTTTATAAAAAAGGTAAGTGGTTCAATTGTAAGGACATAGAATTAGTAAAAAAATTATATGAAAGGTCAAAATCATATCCAAAGATTGAAGAATTCCTCAGAAAAAAAAGCTTTAAAATAGTTCCCAATCAACAAACAATGAGACGTATAGTTCGAGATTCATTTGAATCAAGAGATAAATATAAAATTTAGAAAAATGATATCTATTTAACGGAATATCAGGATGTTGCAAGAAAAAAAGAGGGGAAGTGTATTTCCAGAGAATATAAAAACAACAGAACCAAACTTGAATTTGAATGTAAGGCAGGACATAAATTTAAGAAGAGACCAGATCATATAAAAGAGGATCGTTGGTGTCCAGAATGTGCGAGAGTTAAAAAAGCAACTCTTAAAGAGTTTCAAGATATTGCAAGAGACAGAGGAGGCGAATTTCTTTCTGAAGAATATTCAAACATATATATCCCAAAAGACCTTTTTACTATAAATAAAAATAAGTGTTTCTGTAAAAATGTAGATCTATTAAAGGAAGTATATGAAGTTCTAAACTCGTACTCTAAGATTGAAAAATATTTTAAAAAACAAGGGTGTGAAATTGTTCCTAGCTATAATACACTACGCCTATTCATTCGAGGGTCATTTGAATCGAAAGAAGAATATTATGTTTGGAAAAGTAATATTAAATTAAAAGAATATCACAAGATCGCAAGAGATAAGGATGGTGTATGTCTTTCTGAAGAATATAAAAATAGTTACACCAAATTAAAATTCCGGTGTAAGAAAGGTCATGAATTTGAGATGAGACCAAGTAGTATAAAAGAGGATCGTTGGTGTCCAGAATGTGCGGAAAATAAAAAATTAACTCTCAAAGAGTTTCAAGACGTTGCAAAAAACAGAAATGGTGTATGTCTTTCTGAAGAATATATAAATACCCGTACTAAATTAAAATTTCGATGCAAAAAAGGACATGAATTTGAGATGAGACCAGACACTGTAAAAGAGGGTCATTGGTGCCAGACTTGTTCTGAGCGCACAAGCGAAAGAGTATGTTGGGGTCTTTTCGAAGCTATATTTAATAAAGAATTCAAAAAAGCCAGACCAGAATGGTTAAAAAATAGTGAAGGTCATCAATTGCATTTAGATGGATATAACGAGGAATTGAAGCTAGCTTTTGAGCGCCATGGAGAGCAACATTATAAATTCCTTAATTGGTTTCACAAAACCATAAAAGAATATATATTACAATTGTCTAATGATCAACAAAAGAATGAGTTGTGTGAGCAGCACGAAGTAATATTAATTGAAGTTCCTTATTGGATAAAGTATGATGAAATGCTAAGGTATATAATTAAAGGTTGCCAAGCAAAAGGCGTAAATGTTCCAGAAATTAAATATAAAATAGATTGGGAGAAATTTAAGTGGGATATTGATGATGATGATAAAGTATCATTAATGGATTGGATATGACTGTTTTATTATCTAAATTATTATATGGAATTTAAAAGATTTGCACAAAAAAGTCTTAAAAATTATTTTATTGAATTAAAAAAGATCAATAATTAAATTTTAATCTAATGATATCCATTTTAGGAAAAGAAATAATCAAAATAAAGATTAAAAAACAAAATTTTAGATTAATGAATAATAAGAAAATTTATATATACAAATTAATAAATTAAAAAAATTATACTTTAATCACAAATATTGAAATAATTAGGAAAAATATCATGGAAATACCCGTAAATGTTCCAATTATTATTGATATCGGTGAAGCATATGTAAAAATAGGTTTTGCTGGGGATCAAATTCCTAGAGTTGTATTTCCATGTATGACTGGTACTGAGAAATATAGATCAATCATGGTGGATATAGGAGAAGCCAAGGGTAAAATGATTTATGTCGGAGAGGACTGCATGAAGATGAGAGGTGTTTTAAAAATCACCTATCCAATTTCAAGGGGAAATATTACTCAGTGGGAAAGCTTTTATGAAATTTTAAATCATATTTTCTATAATTTGCTAAGAATAAATCCGACTGAATATGAAGTATTATATTCCGAACCAATAAATATCCCTAAAGAAACAAAAGAATATATAGCAAGAGTATTTTTTGAGACACATCGCGTTAAAAAATTAATGATGATTCCCTCTCCATTATTATCTTTATTTTCTGTCGGATTAACTACAGGTTTAGTTATTGAATGTGGAGAAGGTTTAACTAATATAGTTCCCATAATAGATGGAAAGATTTTTTATCCGGCTGTCCAGATATTAACACTAGCTGGAGCTGATGTAAGTCTTAATTTAAAATCATTATTACTAAGGCAAGGAATCAGTTTAGAATTTTCTGCTCAAAAAGTAATTTTAAGAGAAATTATTGAGAAATTTTGTTATATTGCCTTGGATCCTTCCTCTATCAATGAAAAAGTAAAAACAGAAAAACAAAGTTATGTTCTACCTGATGGAGAAGCAATCAATATTTATAATGAGTCTATGTATCTTTCTCCTGAAATTTTATTTCAACCTTCAATTTTGGGTTATAATATCCAAAGTATTCCAGAAGCTGTTATAAATTGCCTTGGAAATATAAATAGTGAATATTGGGCATTATTATTAAAGAATATTGTCGTATCAGGTGGCAACTCTTCCTATAATGGTTTTATTGAAAGATTAAAAGCAGAATTAATTACAATTTTACCAAATTTAGGTCCAATTCCAGCAATTCCAGAAACTCCGCAAATTCAAGAAGAAAAATCATTAATTTCTCAAGAGGGAACATCTATCCTTCAAGATACGTGTGAGAAATGTGGAAATTTAGTTGATTTAAGCTCAGGAATTAAAATTTGCCCATATTGTGGTAATACTATGAAAACACCAATGATTGATATTCCTGTAAAAATAGCTATAGAATTGAGTGAAAAAAAACTACAAAAAAGAAAAGGGAAATGTCCTCATTGTAAAAAAGATTTGCCTCCAGATTCAGAACATTTATTTTGTCCGTTTTGTGGTCAAAAAATACAAGGTTTAGAAGTCCAAGATATAAAAGAAGGTCAAGAAGTACATATCGAAGAATATACTGAACCGATAGTAGCAATACCTACTTATTATGAAGATGTCTCTGAATTATTTAATTTTTTTATTCCCGAGAACAAACAATTTGCAATCTTTTTGGGAGGATCTATACTAGGATCATTGCCTTCTTTTAGAAAATTATTTATTAACTCGAATCAATTTGCTTCAAATCCAAATCTATTATATCATGATATATCAGAAATTTTCAAAATTGAATGAATAATCTCTAATTCCTTATCTTTTCTCACTTATACTTAATTTGCTCATTATTTGATTCGATACTTTTATTTATTTTCAAATATTTTTAAAATAATAAATTGGATCTAAAAAGAGAACCCACATTAAGAGTGACTTTAAAAATTAGATGGAATAAAATTTTTATTATACTATTTTTATTGAGTTTGATTTCAGTTTCATTGGGAGCAATATTTTCCCCTGTAACCGCAAGATCAAGAAGAATCCATCTAACTGATTTTATTCTCAATAATAGAATTGAAAATAAGGGCTATTCAAATTCAATTTTAGAAGAACATTACGTTTCCGAACAATCAACCTACTATGCTTTAAAAATGCTTGAAGATTTAGATTTACTTGAAACTCAAGAAGATTTAGATATTTTGGCAACAACGCTTGCTCAGAATGTTCAAACCGAACTTGATGAGTATGATGATAATTCTCTGATAACCCTCTATTATCTACTCCTTTCATTAAGTCTTTTAGATAGCTTAGATGAAATAAGCACTGATAATAAAAATGAAATTATCAATTGGATTAATCTCTCAATATATGAAAATGGTGGTTTTAAAAATTTTAATAGTTCCTTACCAACCGTATTTAATACATATTTTTCGGTTAAAGTTTTGTATCTATTAAGTTCAGAAAATATTTTCGACAGTCAGAACCATACGGAATGGATAATTAGTTGTTATAATTCCGATGGTGGTTTCGGCGGAAATTCAACATTAAATTCATCAATAATTAGTACATATTATGCAGTTTTGGGAGTTAATAACCTTACAGATATTAGTGATCTATCATTGCAAAACGAATCAATTATTCAATATATGACGAATTTTTACAATAACGTTAGTTATGATTCTCAAAATTATGGTGGGTTTTCTCAAACAGACTCTCCTACTAAAAGTTTAATTAGTACAACATTTTATTGTGTCTCTACCGTAAATTTATTAGATTCTAACCAGCTGGATTCTGAAACAATCCTTCAGTGGATTTTAAAATCTCAGAATCCAATCGATGGTGGCTTTTCAGAATCAAAATCAGATGGTTCTACATCATATTCTTCCATGATAACAACTTATTATGCTTTTAATATTATAAAATATCTTGATCCTGATTTCTCTTCATTAAATGAAGATGTGTGGGATGTAGAATTTAATTGGGTAATATTAATAATACTTATTTTAGTTATAATAGCAGTGCCAACTCTTGTGATTTACATTATATGGCGGAAAAGAAAAGTATAATTAAAGTTTTTTTCTATTTACTATCTCCTTGATGGCAAAAGTTGCTATATCTTCAGCATATTTACCTGGTCCAAATCCTGCATCATATCCTAGTTCTTTTGCAAGTTCATGAGTTATTCTAGGACCTCCACAAACCAGAATAACCTTGTCTCGTAGCCCTTCACCTTCTAAAAGTTCTACAAGCTGAGTTAAATTTTTTAAATGAATATCTTTTTGAGTAACAGTCTGAGATACAAGTAATACATCAGCTTTCAACTCTAAAGCTCTTTTAATAAACTCTTCATTTGGTACTTGACTACCCATATTATAAGTTTCTACCATTTCATAGCTTTCAAGCCCGTAATGACCTTTATATCCTTTCCTATTTATTATAGCATCTATACCTACGGTGTGTGCATCTGTTCCAGTTGTTGCTCCAAGTATTATAATTTTCCGTTCAATATTTTCTTTTATATATTCATTTATTTGCTCTCTTGACATAATTTCTTTATCTATTGCATCTAAATGAATTTCCGTATAATCTATAGTTTGATTTAAGCTTCCATAAACAATAAAATAAGTAAATCCTTTTTCTAGTGGACAATGGTATACAACATAGGGATTTTTTACCGCCATTTTTCTAGCCAATATTTTTGCAGCCACTATAGCTTTTTCATCGTCTTCTACTGGAAGTGTAAAACTTATTTGCACTTTTCCATCATTAAAAGTATCTCCATATGGCTTAATTTTTGTCAAATCAAGGGTTTTATCAAATTTATTATTCATATTTCTTCTCCTTAATATTATTTAATTTGTAAATAACAAATAATTCTAAATTGGATTTTCTTGAACCATTAATTCAATAAATGGATTAAAATAATCCTTTTCTTTTTCAATCACACCTTCCAAACCTTTCCCACCGTTTATTTTCCTCTTTATTCCAGCAAATATTCCCTTTTCGATTGTACTGAATAATCCTTCTTTTTCTATTTCTTTCAAAAGTGTATAAGCTTTATTTAAAACTTTATTAACTCTTTTTTCCATTATTCCACCTTGTTTAAAAGCAATTTCGTCTCCTAAAGATTTCATATTATTAAAAATATATTTCGCATTTTCTATAGATAATGCTCTATCAGACATAAAGGGAGTGTGTATGGCCTCGGTTAGCATTCCAAGTAGATGGATTTTCTGATTAGTCATAATAGTTATCATATTAAATAAAGCGTTTTGAATATGGCCTTTAAAAATATTTCCTGACATAAACTTAGTTGGGGGCATATATTTTAAGGGGGCTTTTGGAAATATTTCTCTTGCCATTTGAGCTTGTGCAAGTTCATATAAAAATCCATTTTCCAAATCAGGATTCATTTCAAAAGCATGACCCAAACCAAGTTGTTCTTCTTTTAAACCAGCAAGTAGAGCAAATTGTTCATTTATAAATTGAGAAGCAAGCACGGTATGAGCTGCTTCAAATGCATCATCTGTAGTTAAATAATTGTCTTCTCCAGTATTTATAATGACACCTGCAAATGCATTAATCATCCTTGAAAAATATTGATCAATAATAGTTCTTTTCATATTAATATCTCTAAATAATATTCCATAAAGAGCATCATTAAGCATCACATCAAGTCTCTCAAATGCTCCCATAGCAGCTATTTCAGGCATGCAAAGTCCAGAACAGTAATTAGTTAATCTTATATATCTTCCCAATTCTTCTCCAACTTCATCTAAAGCTTTTCTCATAAGCCTAAAGTTTTCTTGGGTTGCATAAGTACCACCAAATCCTTCTGTTGTTGCACCATAAGGCACATAATCAAGAAGACTCTGTCCAGTAGATCTTATAACTGCAATGATATCTGCCCCTTGTTTTGCGGCAGCTTTTGCTTGAGTGATATCTTCATAAATATTTCCCGTTGCGACAATTATATATAGAAGAGGTCCTTCCTTCTCACCAAATTTTTCAAGATAAGCTTCTCTCTTTTTTTTATTATTTATTATTTTTTCTAAAGTTTGTTTAGTTAATTTGGTTATAGTTATCTTTATTTCAGAAAAATCATTCATAGGAAGTTTTGTCAGATCAAGTTCATCTTTTGATATTTTTTCTGCAATCTCTTGAGGGTATAATCTTTTTTGGAGAATTGCATTTCCAATAAAGATAGCCACACCTTTTCCAAGCCCCTTATCCTTTTTAATATTATTAACAACTACATTCGGTAAAGGAACCCCAAACTCATCTACTCCATCTATACCAAGTAATCTACAGACAGTTCTTTCAATTGTGGTTGTAGTGTGTTTATCTATAAATTTTTGGGTGTCTAAAGCAATAGTTTTTGCCGTCTCTCTTGCTTTTTTTACTATTGAGAAATCTAAATTCAATTTGCTATTTACTGCTTTATTAATCAATTTTTTCACTTTAAATATGATATTTTTTTATATTTTTGATTGTATTTACAATTTTCTCTTTACTTCTAAAACCATCAATCTTTCCATATTTTAATCTAAATGGTTTTAGTTAATCACTAGGTCCAAGATCATAAATGGGGATATTAATATTTTCTTTTAATAATGTTAGAAATTCATTTTTATCAAACTCGTATCCAAATGGAGAGGTTGGATTTGCGGTTACTGCAATCAACTTTATTGGGTTTAATACTTTTAAGATACCCCCTTTTTTTTGGAATTTTTCCAGTAAACCTTTACTTAAGAATAATTTTGTACCATCCTCTACCAAAAATGTAACTCCTTTATAGTTATCAGTAGAATCCATTAAATCGCTTAATAATTTATCAGAAATTGGTCCTTTTATTACGACGTATTTTGAGTTACTATTTAAATTTTCATTTATCTCTGTAGCTGCATCCAGTGAAGTTATTACTTCTAGCATTTTTATGGAGTTTTTTGAATCAATTATCCCAATTTTTGAGTTTTTGAAAATTTCATTAGCCAATTTGAGTATTTTTTCTTCTTTTTCATTTTCTATGGTCAATAATTTAACTATATGAGCGGTTAAATCAACAACCTTATGCATATTTTCTGATATAGATGCCCCTGTTGACAGTATTGTAGCATCAGATATTACAGGAGCCGCATATGATTTTCTATCAAATGCACCATCCACTAAAATGATATCACATCCTAAATTAATTAATTCTAAACAAATATTAGATAAATATTTATTTATCGATGGACCTGCTAGCTCTATATAGCCACTACTCATAGCCTTTAATATTTTAACTACTCCTAGTGGTGTATTAAATCCCGTAGTTTTAATAAATTCCATCTTGATATTACTATTGTCAAGACTTTGCTCTGCTGTTGCTACATAAGTTTCCTTTTCAATATAAATGCGTGGTTTTGGTAAACGAGTAATAACGTCATACTTTTCTCCATCTCTTCCTATAGAAGTAATCCCCAAATTTCCTTTAAAATTTCTAATAATATGATTTAAAGTCGTAGTTTTCCCCGTATTTTTCCCCATTCCAATAATTGATATAATTTTGTATTTTTTAATCATATCAAGAAGTTGTATCGAGATCACCATCATCTTTCATAATTAAAAGAATAGATTTCATTTTAAATATTAGATATTTTCAATGCTTTTACTTTTATTTACTTAAACTCCTTTTCCTTATATTACGTTCTAGATCTTCAGGTTCAATTGTTATTTTTTGTCCATTCAATAGTCCTGCGACACCAATTAGTTTTTCTCGATCTTCACAGTTACATTGTGGTTGATAATCAGACGGCTCTGCATACGTTGTAATAACTCCCTCAAAATTCCTTAACACAACTCGACTATTGCCTTGAGAAATAATATAATTCGGAAATATTGGTATCTTACCCCCGCCACCAGGTGCATCAACTACAAATGTAGGTACGCATAAACCGGAAGTATGACCCCTTAAACCCTCGATAATTTCAATACCTTGGGCGATACTTGTTCTAAAATGCTTAAGTCCCATAGATAAATCGCATTGGTAAATATAATATGGTCTAACTCTTATTTTTACTAGTTCATGGACTAGTTTTTTCATTACATGAATACAGTCATTTACTCCTCTTAATAATACTGATTGATTACCAAGAGGTATGCCTGCATCCGCAATCATTTCACAAGCTTTTTTGGATTCCTCAGTAATCTCATTTGAATGATTAAAGTGAGTATTAAACCAAATTGGATGATATTTCTTAAGCATATCAACTAATTCTTGATTAATCCTTTGGGGCATTACAACGGGAGTTCTTGAACCTATACGAATAATTTCAACGTGGGGAATCTCCCTTAACTTTTTTATTATATACTCCAATTCTTTATCAGAAATCAGTAAAGCATCTCCTCCAGATAATAAAACATCCCTTATGGCTGGAGTTTTGGCAATATATTCTATTGCATCATTGATCTGCGACTTTGGGGGAGCTTTATCATGATGTCCGGCAAATCTTCTCCTTGTACAATGCC
>JAHLWE010000313.1 GCA_019058135.1 Promethearchaeota archaeon
ACTGAACCACATCAAGTTTTTGGTTATTATACGGGGAGCATAGTTCTTGATGATGGAACAAAACTTCATGTCGATCGAATGTTAGGGTTTGCAGAAGAAGTTTTCAATAAATGGTAAGGAAAAATTGTAATGATTTAAGCTTTTAGAGATTTTTGATTCTTCAATTTTTTTCGCATTATTCTTTTAAATTCTTTGAAATTCCCAGAACCACCTTGCCCTCCAATAAATGTTGGTAAATAAAAATCTAATTTAATTTTATTTAAAGAGACAATAGTCATAAACAATCCTTTAACATCAAATCGCTTGTAAATATAAGGTAAAAATTTTACATCTTCAAAAAAATCCATTACAACATTCTTTCTTGTACCATGAATCTTTTTATATATGGATATCCATTTCTCATGGTATTTAGGTTCCGCTCCTGCCCCAGGAACCCATTGGATCCCAGTTATTGATGGAATTGCTAATATATCATTTAAGTGGGTAAGTGCAAGGGGACCATCTAAATGATAAATTGCATAATCTAAATGCTCAGCCTGAGTAATTATATCTGGTAAAACAAATCTTTTAAACCACTTGGGGGATAGCATTGCACTAAAATCGCATTGAATGGGATACCAACGTTTAGGACACCATATATTCATCCAACTATTACATCCATCTCCATAGCGTTCAATAATTGTTTGGAGATCATCAAAAATTTTTAAAGTTTTTTCTAGAATTATAGCCCGACAAGTATCAATAATATTTGGGCTACGTTTCATAGCAAGTATTAAATTTTCAGGTCTCAAAAAGGAGGAAAGGATATCTAAAATACCTCCAAGATCGGTCATTGCAATAGAATAATCCTTACCCGCGCGTTTAGCCGCGTATTCAGTGATTCTGATAAGTCGAGCATACCATGGATTATTCATATTAATTTGTACGCTTTCCAGTAAAGGAACGATTTCTTCAATAGAAGTAGTTTTATTAAACCATATGGTTTGAGACATAAACTTAGGTTCAATACCAAAAATTGATGCCATAATTCCAGCTCCATAATTAGGAAAAAAGGTAGGAATAACATCTCCTCCAAAATACAATTTTTTTGATACTCTTTCAAAATCATCTAAACAAGGACCGATATCATCCCAATTTTTTGCTAAACACCAAGGAATAAAATATTCAATTATTTCCTCAACTAAAAATTTTTCATTTAATCGAGGATGCCAATAACTAATACAAGGACGATCAAGGATTTCATGATCCCACCATGCTTTTAAGCGTTCCTTAGCTTCATTAATATCTTCTTTAAAAATACTCATCTTACCTCATAAAATTTAAACATATTCTATAGTTCCAGGAGGTTTCGGAGTAACATCATAATATACATATTTCGTTTCAGAAATTTCAAGCAATTTATTTTTAATCTGATTTATTAAATCTATTGGCAGATTTGTAACGCTTGCTGTTCTTGCGTCTTTACTATTAATACTTCGGATTATTACATCATATCGTCCTTTTTGATTGCAGTCAAGTTCAAAAAACATTCTAGCATATCCTTTAATTTGTGCTGCTATCTTTGTAAGTTTTTCGTAATCCCATTTACCCTTCACACATAATGGAACATCATAAGATCTTTTCCCATCAACTATCCCAGTGACTTTTTTCTTAAGAACATCTTCACTAATTGCTGTAAACGCTTGGAACGGTTCTTGTTCTCCAGTTTCGTTTATTATCATTGATTTCCCATATTTTTCTATATAATAATCATCAACACGAGTTTCTACAATGTCATGAACCCTTTTTTCAAAATCTAAATTATCAAGAGTTACTGACCCTATAATTCTTGCCGAGAGAGCAGGTCCAGGAAATGCTTTCCTATAAACTAATTCTTGAGGCATATTAAAATATTCAAGAACCTTTCGAACTTCTGGTTTCGTTAGACTGGCTACGGGCTGAATAGTCGCATCAACATCGTATTCAATTTCCACATTATGCTGACTTTTTACAAATCCTTTGATAAATTTTTTTTTTAATACATTCTCTTCTTCTATAGACATTGTTTCTTTTAAGTTTGTGATTTTTACTCCAAAACTTTCTTCAATATCTGGAAGAATAGTGCCATCTGCGAGTAAATCGCAATTCTCCTTATCTATAACTTTACTTATGGTTTCTGAGTAGGCATCTTTGAAAACTTTTCTCTTTACTTCTGCATCGCCCTTACCCATAATTTTAGGGAGAAATTTCTCCCGAATATCTAAAATAATGGTATCAGGAAAAGTTTTCTTAATATACTCTCTTTCTTCTACGCCTTTAATTATTCTCATTAGTCCATGATCAATAAAGACTGGAATCACATTGATTTTCGCTTTTTTAAGTAGAAGATATGTGGCGGAACTATCCACCCCTCCAGATAGTGCGCAAAAGACTTTTTTTTCCTTTGCATGTTTTTGTAAAAATTGAACAGCAGCATCTACAAACTTCTCAGGTTCGTGAGGAGCATTTATTAAGCGATGGTTTAACATAGCGTATTTAATGATGTAAGATTTAATTAACTTTTGGGTTATTATTAAAAAATTATTATAATTAAATGGCGAATCTATGTCAATTAAATAATTTTATATAAAATTAATCGATTAACATTGAATCGGGTAAAATCCATACTGGTGGATCTTTTCGAAGTCCTTTTTTTTTTAAAGATTCAATTTTTCTCTTATAATTTTTATAAAAATCCTGTCCTAATAAGCAAATTCCCTCATCTATTGCATCTAAGATCGATACAATGCCTTCAATAAACATTGTATCGAACTCTTTAGGAGTATAACAAAAAGCGTCCAAACCAAGTTTATGATTATGTTTCTCGTAAATTATACTAGAACGATTAATAAATTTCTCTTTAAAATCTCCTATAAATATTAAATCTATGTCGCTATGAGGTAAAAAATCCTCTCTAACTCGAGATCCAAATAAAATTACACAATCTAAGGAGATATAATGTTTAATTTCTTTAATAAAATTGCTAAGATAATTTATTACATCTTCATTTTTTTGAATTTTTTTTGAAATAATTCATCTCCTCTTCTACATAATTAATAATTCTTTCTGCTTTTTTTATGTAATGTTGAGCTTCTTCCTTATTATATGCTTTATGAGGTGCAATTCCTGGTAATGAATCAGGATATCTTGTTGGAATATATTGTTTATCAAGACTGAGTGCTTCCTTTTCTACGCTACTAATTTGGCGATTTTTTATTTCCTTATATTTTTCCAATAAAGTAGTTATTGAGTGCCCCCATCCATTTAAATTACAAGAAAATAATAATGCTTTTACTGCCTTTTCTGATGCTTGTTGAGAATGAAACACAGCGGTATTATATCTTTGATTTTTCAACAATATTTTTGCATTCTCAAGATCCCAATACGCCTCATTAAGCCAATTTTCTACTATTTTCTTCATGAAATCTCTTTTTATTTTGATCTAGTTCCTTTTACACTAAATAATAATAATCGCATATATAATATAACTTTATTATATAAGTAAAGATAAAAAAAAATGAATTAAAGTTCTGATTAAAAGGGTAGATTATTTAATCTTTTATTCAAATCTTTAAATTATATCAAATTTCCCTTCTACAATATTAATATTTGTATCACTATATCCAGGTTGGCACCCACCTACAGTTATAAATATTTCACCTGGCTGAATAATCTGTTCTCCATTCTCATTAAATATTGAAAACTGCTCCGGTATAAGTGTAAATGAAACCGTTTTTCTCTCTCCTTTTTTGAGTGATATTCTTTCAAAACCTTGAAGTTCTCGAATTGGAGCTTCAGATGAGATCGATCCTTTATTCAAGTAGAGTTGTACAACTTCATCACCTAATCGGTCTCCAATATTTTCAATATCTGCACTAACATTAATTTTTTCATCAGTTTTTACTTTACTTGGAGAAATCTGAAGATTGCCATATTTGAATTTCGTATAACTAAGACCATAACCGAAAGAAAATAATAGTTCATCTTTAAAATATCGATATGTTCTCCCTATCATACTATAAGCGCGCACGTCAGGCAAGTGCTCAACGGATTTATAAAAAGGCCCCGGCAACCTTCCTGCGGGGTGATAGTCTCCAAAAATTCCATCGGCTACCGCGGCACCACCTGCTGCGCCAGTAGAC
>JAHLWE010000314.1 GCA_019058135.1 Promethearchaeota archaeon
CTCCTCCTCCAAGATCTAAAGAAAAGGCAAATAAAATCATTGAAATTCCTACGATAATTCCAAATAGTAAAAATGGTCTTCGCCTACCAAATTTAGAACGTGTATTATCACTAATTATTCCCCATGTAAGGTTCATTATGAGCCCCACAACCGCCGATAAAATAACCATTACCGATATAAAAAGTGGAGCTAGATGCAAAACTTGATCTAAATAAGTATTTAAATAATTCTGTTCGAAGAAACCAAATATTTGATCACCAGCGAAAAGCATTCCGATTAAAAGAACTTGCCTGCGTAAAAATTTATTAAAAATTTTTTCTTTTTTTTCCATTTTAAATACTCCTAGAATTAATTAAAAAACTTTTTTTGATTGTAATTTTGTTTTTATTCTTTAAAAGGATATATTAATTAAAAAAAAAATGAATTTTATATCTGATATAACTTAATTTGTATAATTTTAGATCATTTTAAACTGATTTTTAAAGAACAAAATTCACTATAACTCAAACTTATCAAATTTTACTTGTTCATATAGTTCTCTCACATCTTTTCTAGAGAATAATCCTGCACCGGACATTAAAGTATTTGCAGTCCCGCATGCCATTCCCCATCTGAAACATTGTTCGAGATCATTTCCTAAGTAGTATCCAACAATAAAACCACCTAAGAGGGAATCGCCTGAGCCAACTGTATTTATCGGATTATCCACAACAATTTTTCCGTATAAATATGTTTCTTGTAAAGCAGAAACACAAATTGAACCCCAACGATTTAAAGAAGTAATAACTATTTCTGTTTCATTAGACAATAATTCTCTTGATTTTTTTGCAATATTTTTAATATTTTCATTCGGGTTTCTTAAATACTTTTCAAATTCTGGCGAATCTGGAAAAAAGATCGTTAATTCTTCTAAATTCGGTTTTAGCAGCCAAGGTCTTGACTTGTATCCTTCAATTAATTCAAGTCCGCTAGTATCTAATGCACATCGTGCTCCTTTCTTCTTACACATTTTTATCATATCAAAATAAATATCATTAGGGACTCCAGGAGGGATAGAACCACAAAAAGCAACAATATCATCCCGATTGACAGTTTCATTAATTAAACCCATAAAAGCATCTAATTCAGATTTATTCATAGTAAAACCTTTTTCTCTTATATGGGTAACTGAATGAGTTTTAGGGTCAATTATGGTCTTATTAGACCTTGTATGACCATCTATTGAGCTGAATTGAAAGGAAATTTGCTTTGAATCTAAAAATGAATTGTATATTGGAATCTCTTCTTTCCCTATACAAGCTAAAACTTTGATTTCAATATCTTTTTCCTGGATTAGAGCTTTATTTAACGTATTAGCGCTTAATGCGAAAGAAATAGCTTTTCCCAATGGGAATTTCTGACTTCTTAAAGCTTTGAATGTCCTCCCAATTTTAAAACCACTAACTTCGATTACTTCATCAATAGTAGGGTTCAATAAAACTCCAATAATTTTTTGTTCCATTTTTTTTAACTCTAATTCCTAATTTTTCTAATTTTATTTTGATTTCTAAGAATTTAAACGTTTTTATAACTAAACAATCATAAATTTTGAATAAGTTGAAATTATATTTTATTTTAGTGCATGAATAATTTAAAAAGATTAAATCTTTTTATTTTAAAATCAATCAATAAACAATTTTTTTTCAATGAACTCCATTTAACTGATGAGAAGTATTGTGAAAAGTAAGAAAAAAATACATTTAAAAATCAAGCTTGATAGACCATTAGATGCATTTCTTTATAGAAAAGGTTGGAGGAAATCTTGGGATCGCAGATTTCGAAATTTATATTGGTATTATCGAACACCTTTATTCTTAAAATTTTTTGAAAAAATATTTCATTATAATATTAAGGAATTTAATCTTTACGCTTTAGGACAATCACATCTCGATGCATGTTGGAAATGGACTAAACTTTCCTCAATTCGACGTGCAATTTTAACTTTTGAGAGAGCAATAAAAAATTTAAAAAAATACCCACACTTCATTTTCAGTCAAACTTCACCGCTGTATTATGAGTGGATAAAGAGATTAAGACCTAAATTATTTATAGAATTAAAAAAGTTTGTAGAACAAGGAAAATTTGAATTAATTGGTGGAATGTGGATTGAACCAGATACCAATTTACTTTCTGGAGAATCTCTTGTACGACAAAGGTTCTATGGACAATTATTTTATCTAGAGAATTTTGGAAAATTAAGTAAAATAGCCGCGTTACCTGATAGTTTTGGGTTTTCTGGAAATTTACCGCAAATTTTGAGTAAATCGGGAGCCGAATATTTTTGGACTACAAAAATAACGTGGAATGATTATAATAAATTTCCTTTTGCTAACTTTTTATGGCAAGGAGTTGATGGAAGCTCTATTTTTTCTCATTGTTTTGTTTATAATATTTCAGTTTTATGGCATCTTTCAAAATACAAGGAATTAGCTAAACTTCCAAAAAAGTCAGGTTTAATTTTCAATTCAACTATGAATTTAGATGAAATTAGATCTCAACTTCAAGAGAATTACGTAAAAACATGTGGGATTTTTTATGGATTTGGAGATGGAGCAATGGGTCCTTTTGAAGAAGAAATTACGTTATATTCAGATATTGGCAGATTGGGATTATTAAAATTTACAACAATTGAAAATCTTTTTAAGATTTTGAGAAATGAATGCAATGAATTAATCCCAATATGGAATGATGAGTTATATCTTGAAACTCATCGGGCATGTTATACAAGTCAATCAAATATTAAAAAACTAAATCGATTAGCGGAAATTAATTTAAGAAATTTTGAAATATTAAATACCTTTTTTACTCTACTTTCTAAAACATATGAATATCCAAGGAGAAAAAGTGAAGATTTATGGAAAACTGTTTTATTCAATCAATTTCATGATATTTTACCTGGGTCAAGTATTCAAGATGTTTATTATGAGCAAGAACCAGAATTACATAATGTTATTCATGAAACAAAACATTCCTTGCAATTGATAATTCAAATGATCTCATTTGCACTTGTGGGTGATAAATCAAAAACAAAGGATAATAAATATCTAATCTTTAACCCTTTAAGTTGGACAAGGGACGGGACAATTAAAATTGAAAATGAAGAAAAATATATTGAACATCAGGTAAAAAGGATCCCGGCATTAGCTTTTAAAATAGTAGATATATCACTCTTAAAAAATGAAATTCAGCAAAATAATGAGAGTTTAATCGCAATAGAAACTAAAAAACAAATTATTTTGGAAAATAAGAAAATCAAAATTACTATAGACAAAAATTCAGGAAAGATTTCATCATTAATTTCAAAAATATTTAAAAAAGAGTTCATACGCTTAGGAGATGGAATTGGTTTTCATGTTTTTCGCAATAAACCTCAAAAAAAATATTGTGTTTGGAATATCGATAAGATGTATTCACGTCATCCAATAAAACTCGGTAGAGTCAAAGGTCTAAGAGTAATAAAGGAAAACAATAGTAAAATTATGGTTAAATTTATATTTTTATTTAAAAATTCCAAAATTATTCAATATATTATTTTGCGAACAGAAGCCGATTATATTGAATTTCGAACTGAGATGGAAATATTTGATAAAAATATGCTTTTTAAAATTAAATTTCCATTTCACTTAAACACAAATGAATTAATTTGTGAAATTCCATATGGTGCATTGAAAAGAAAAATCGTTCCAGAAACAGAATTTGAAAAAGCTAAATGGGAATTTCCCGCACAAAAATGGGTGTCTATTTCAGATCAAAATTACGGTATCGTATTAGTAAATGATAGTAAATATGGATTCAATTCTACGAAAAAAGGTTTATACATGACTTTGTTAAATACACCACATTACCCAACTGATCCATTCTTTTCTTATATTAAACGAGTTCCGAGAAAAGAAAGAGAGAAATACATTGATCAAGGACATCATATTATAAATTATGCATTGAAAATTTTCGAAGATGAATGGGTAAAGGCAGAAGTTTGGAAATTTGGATACGAATTTAATTACCCTCTATTATTTGAGAAGATTAAAAAAAACTATGATAATCAACGCGTTATAGAAAAATGTTTAGATACAGAAACTAAACGAGATATAATCAAATTTATTCAAAAAGAAAATTCATTAATTGAAATAAGCGAACCTAATATAATATTAGAGGTTATAAAACCTCATGAAACAATTCCAATGGGAAAATTTGGTCAAAAAATTTTTCAAAAAGATATCAAAGAAAGATTGATTTTAAGGTTATACGAGACCACAGGTAAAACAACAAGCTGCCATATTAAATTTAATGATTTTTTTAAACTACAGGCAGTCTTTAAAACAGATTTACTTGAACTTGATGAATCTAATAAAAATATTATTAAAATTTCAGATAATCGTGAATTTAATGTTGATTTTGCTCCTTTTGAAATAAAAACACTTCAAATAAAATTAGATTAAGAAAAGAATTTCATAACACTTTATTATTTTTAATATTTTTTTTGGAATACAAATAGAGTCCTATGACCAATCAATAAGAATTTATTTGTTATAAAATGATTTTTATTCCATAATTTTTGATATTTAGTATTATAATAAGGAACGATGATTTTATGCACTAAAGTAAGATGTTTTGAAAAAATTTCATTTATTTTAAATTCTAAATCAAATAATTTACTATTCTTTCTTTTATTAGAGATAATAATGGCGAAATATCCATTTTTTTTTATGGATCTATTAAATTTTAGATCAATTAGTTCCATAGATTTAAGAAAATCATTTAAGTTTAAATTAGCTAAATCTGTTTTTTTATTCGAATATAGTTTATAATTCATATTATAATAAGGAGGATCACAAAAAATTGCTTGAAAATAATTTTTGGGAAATCGATTAGGATCTTTTAAAATATCAAATTGAATAATATCTTTTCTTGACGGGTTTAAATCATAACCAATAACATTTCTTGTCATTAATTTACCAACATCAATACTAGTTCCACTGCCAGCAAACAAGTCTAAAATCATATCATTTTTGCCTGAAAAATAGTAATAAAAATTTGCATAAATTTGCCCAGGTAAACGTCCTGGATATCTAAAACCAAATCTTTTATCACAAATTTTAAAATCCCAAACTGAGTTTTCACATATTCTTATATCAAATATTTTTAAAGAACTTATTTCCATTGTGATTTTAATTTAAATTATATGTATTGATTTCTAAATTAATATTTAAAAAGTTATAAAAAACTCAAGATAAAAAGAAATACAAAAATTAAATACAAATATAAAAATAAATCATAATTTTAATGGCGTTTCCTTATTTTTTAATATCTATTTAATTTAATATTAAATAGAATTAATTGTAGTTTAATAGAAAATTTAATAATTCAGATCTAGTTTAAATTTAAGAAATGACAACAATAAAAAAAAATAATCAAAAAAATAATAACAATAAAAACATACTAAATGATTTAGATGGAAAGGAATGGTTAAGGCATTCAATAAGTGTATGGAATATTGTTAAGACACCTGAAGAAAGAAAACTAAATCATCCCGCAATGTTTCCTTTAGAACTCTGTGAAAGATTGATTAAAATTTTTACAAAAAAAGGAAATATTGTATTAGATCCTTTTTTCGGATCCGGAAGCACATTAATAGTTGCAAAAAAAAATCAAAGAAAAGCCATTGGTTTCGAAATTAATAAAGAATATATTGAACTTTTTAAAGAAAGAATTAAACAAAAAGATTTATTTAGCTTTGATATAAATTCTAAGCAACAAGATAAATATTTTAGAATTTATCATAAAAATGCTAATCTGATTTTAGAAAAATTAAATGAAAATTCGATTGATTTATGTTTAACATCACCTCCTTATTGGGATATTTTAAGGATGAAAAGATCAGCAGATTATAAAGAAATAAGGCCATATTCTGATGATCAGGATGATTTAGGTAATATTGAAGATTATAATACATTCTTATCGAAATTAAAAGAAATTTTTAAACAAGTTTATAAAATTTTAAAAGCAAATAAATTCTGTATTATAATTCTAATGGATATTCGTAAAAAGAATAAATTATATACATATCATATAGATACGATTAATTTTATGAGAGAGATAGGATTTGAATTGGATGATATAATTATTTGGGATCGAAAAATGGAATACAATAATTTAAGACCTCTAGGATACCCTTATGTTTTTAGAGTAAATAGAATACATGAATATATCTTGCTCTTTCAAAAAAGAATATAAATGATTTGATAATGATTGATTATTTGGATGAAGATGTAGCTTATTTATTAGGAATGTTAGTAGCAAGGGGCACTATTTATGAACATAGAGGACATTATAAAATTACAATTGAAATTCCATATTCAAACATCCAAATTGATGATCCTCCTTATCACTTAAATGGAGATAGAAATGCTTTATTAGTAAGTATCGATAAAATTATAAATCGGTTGAGTGAACTAACAACGAATACACCAACAAAATATGCTGGGGATAATAGTGTCTCAATTGTTTTTGAGATACCAAGGAGAACTATATTTGTTAGAAATATAGAAATGTTATTAAATAATAAAAAGGATTATACAGAATTCAATATACCAATTCAAATTTTTGAATCTCCTTTAAATATAAAAAAAGAATTTATAAGAGGATTTGCTGATGTCAATGGAAAAGTAAGAAAAACTAATGATTATTATCACGGAGAACATAGAATATATATTGATGTTTTGAATAAAAATTGGAAATTACCAATACAATTATGCCATTTACTACAACAACATTTAAATGTTCCAATTCAAACATTAACTTGGGGTCATCCGAATTTAAGAAACAGTCCTAGAGAAAAATGGACAAAAAGAGAACATCAGGTAAAAATCTTTAATAATGATTTTGAAGAAATTGGATTTTATATTGAACATAAGAATAAAAAATCTATAGAATTTACCAAAGAAAATAAAAAACTGGGGATATCTGGTAAATTTTGTGATCCTCTTATTAAAATGGCACGAAAACCTCGAGTTAAACCTACTCATCCTGATGAAAACAATAAAGATCTCCCCAAAGAATTAAGAAAAAAACATTATGATTCTTTTTGGGAAATATGCAGAGATTTAGGATGCGAAGAATTTAATAAACAAAAATCTATGGGTAATTATATTAAAGAAAAATAGGATATTAATTATTTAGGAATATCTAAGAGTGGTTTACTAGGATATATAAAATTATAATCAATATCATTTTTATTTACATCCCATTTTCCAATTTTAATATATTTATTATCATCATATTTTAATATATCAAATCTTCGATATACATCAAATAAGATTTTTACAGGATCAGTTACCCATTTAGGAGAAACAATTAATGAATGTAATGGTTTTGCAACTCTACTATATCCTATTAATTGAGAGAGATCTTTAAGACTTATCTTTGTATTTTTTACTTCAATAAAAACAAAATCTAAAGTTTCTTTCTTAATTATTATGCCTAATATATCAATTTTTATCTGGTATGTTGCATATTCAGAACGATATGATATCCAATTTTTATCTTGAATAAATTTACTTAGATAAATAGTTGATGTATCAAATGAATATACAGTTTTTTTTGGATAATAACTTTTAAGTAAACTTTCTAACCATTTTCTAATTTTAGGATAAAGATCTTTTTCTTTTATTAGACTCATATATTTAATATTTAAAAAATAAATAAATTAACTTTTGTTATAATATCTGCGTATATAATAAAAGATGTGAAATTTAAATTATTTAAAATAACTAAATTTATAATTTAAAAAAAAATAAATTTTATATATTTAGTTTATTAGATGATTTTTCAATCTATAATATTGAAATTCCAGATAATCGTGAATTTAATGTTAAATTTACTTCCTTTGAGATAAAAACACTTCAAATAAAATTATATTAAGCATTTAAATTCAAATTAATTAATCTCTTAATTGGTCAAAACTTTATCTTTTTCCAAAGCATTTTAAATTTTTAGACCATTTAATCTAAAATTAAAGATTCGATTAAATAAATGAAAGGAATTGTTTATAAATTTTCATTATTTCTCTCAATTTTCTTATAAATTAATTAATTTCTGGCTATATCTATTGGTTTATATTCCTTTTTTACTTATATTATGGAATATATTTAAGAAAATACAAATTTCTTAAAAAGAATTTAAATAATATCTTGTTTTTTTTAAATTTAATGGCAAAATTCCCAGTTAAAATTAAAAGACCAATTAAAGGATTTCAGTTTGTTAAAAAACACAAGTTAATATCTATAATTATTGCCTATTTCATTATTGGGATAATTTATGTTGTAACAGGATTTCTACATAATATTATTATAGGGAAACAAGTGGTATTCTCACTTTTAATAAGTATTCCTTTAGCAGCACCATTTTGGCGAATAATGATTTATGCTGACTTTAAACACATAGGAATAATGTTTCAAGATGTCATCACATTAATCTCCGTTATTTTATTCGTAATATTTTTTTACATTATTTTCCAATGGTCAAATGAAGAAAAGAAACAATTGAATCATAATAAGAATTGAAAGTAAGAGAGTTAATTCTTAAAGAATTTAAAGAGTATAATTATATTTCTTTCACCATATGATAAAACATTTATACGCAATGATTAATACTTCTTTTTGATAAATTAAGGGAATTATTTTTAAATTTTCATTATTTCTCTTTAATCATAAATTTAAATAAAAATTACTTAAGGAAATAAAAAAATGAGTAAAATTAATGAAAAATTAGAAGTTCAAAAACAAGGACCAAAGTTTCCCGTCGCAGAATCTCATGATTTATTACCAAGATCAAAATGGCTTAGGGAATATTACTTTAAAGGAGTTGAAAGAGAATGGAATAATGAATATACGCCTTTTACAACTGATACTGACTGGGATATAATTTTTTATGAAGGAGATTTCTATATTGTGCCTGTAATGTACTATTATATAGGTACTAAAGATAGAGGACCGTTTGCATCTTCTTTTAGATCTAGGGCAATTCTGGTTAAATTGCCTGAAAATTTTTGGAATAAACCTTTACCAGTACGTAGAGCTTTATTTTTTGAGGAAGTAATGTTAAATTATATTCCACAAGAGATTATTTCGGAAAATGATTTAATCGCAGGAGGGAGATTTCACACTCAATTAAGTAAATGCTTTAATGAAAAAGAGGCAAAAATATTTTGGAAAAAAAATATAAGAAATAGAAATGCTGTTTTTAAATTTCATAAAAATGGGTTTGGAAATGTTGGTGCCACCGGAGGTCATATTATTGCCGATTATGAAACAGTTATTAAGAAGGGATTTAAATATATTTACGAAAATATTAAAAAAAATTATGAACAATTAAGTAAAAAAGAGAAAAAAGGCTTTAAAGGACACCAACTTAAAGCAATGATGATCTCTGCAGAAATCCCTAGAAAATTGGCTAAAAAATATGCTGAAGAGTGTAGAAGATTAAAAAATGAAGCATTAACTCCCGAACGTGCAGAAGAATTTGAACAAATGGCAAAAAATTTGGAAATAGTACCATGGAAGCCTGCTGAAACATTTTGGCAAGGAGTTCAATCACTGTGGCTTATTCATATGTTAATAATTGCTGAAGAATCCTATCCTGGGCCGGGAGTTTCTTTTGGAAGAACAGATCAACATTTATGGGATTTATATAAAAAAGATGTGATTGATGAGAAAAATATTACAAAAGAATTCGCTAAGGAAATCCTTGGTTCATTTTGGTTTCACTGTAATACTGTATATGATGCCCAAATAAAGATTGGAGGGAATCAAGGTA
>JAHLWE010000315.1 GCA_019058135.1 Promethearchaeota archaeon
AAGAAATTGCTTAAGTTGATGAAAGGGAAATTAAGCACACAGATTAATGATCTATTTAGAAAAAATTTAGAATTGGTGGACTTTCTGTTAAAATATAAGAAATTAATCTAACTAATATTCATAAAATTTACAAAAATTCGCAGTTTTTGGATTATCAATACCACAATTAGGACAAATTCTTTTTTGCAATAACTTTTCAAAGTCATTTTCTTGATATCGTGGTTTTAGATGATATTTCATGATTCGAATTCAAGTGATTTTTTATTACAATAAGAGAATCTATGTCGGAGATGCTCTTTTGGGATAACGACTTTGCATAATAAGACTTTCATGGAGCATTTTATCCAACATTTCACATCGCAATTCTTTCTCATCATACCACAAATTATTTAATTCTTCTGGATCGTTCTTGCGGTCGAATAAATCTCCATATCCGGGTAATTCTGCATAAACCGTTAATTTATATGTATCTGTAATTAAATGTCTTACTCTTGTATAAATGGGACCATATGGACCGACTTCCTCATCCTCTTCGATTAAAAAGTAATCCCTAAGTTTTTTATTGGTGTTCTCTAAAATTGGAGTTATATCAAAACCTTGCATATCGGGAGGTTGATGGCGTTCTTTTATATTCAAAAGGTTTAAAATAGTTGGTGTAAAATCCATTGAACTTACTATAGATTCTGAGACTGAAGATTTTGTCATACCGGGAACTTTCCATAATAGTGGAACTCTCAGTAAGCATTCATAAGGACAAGGTCCTTTTTCTATTAATCCATGTTCTCCCATCAAATCACCATGATCACTTGTATATATTACCATTGTATTATCGGCCAAACTCAATTTGTCTAAGGTAGTCAAGATTTCACCTACAGCATCATCTACCGTAGCCAAAGATCCGTAGGTTTCAGCAATAAAATTTCGAGCTTCTTCCTCTGTTGCTTCTAATAACATCCCTCCTTTCATAGCCCATGCTTTTAACATAGGTCCCATATATTCGTTCTTATGTAAATTTTCGAGATCGTTAAAATTTGAAGGAAAATTAATTTTATCTGGTTTATACATATTTTTATACTCTCCTGGAGGTCCTACAGGATGGTGTGGATCTGGAAATGAACAATGCAAATAAAAAGGTTTACTTCCATAATCACCATTAGCACATCGTTCGAGAAAAGATATGCTACGTTCTTTTACATATGTAGAATTATATAATCTTTCTGGTAAATTAATATCAAGAAAAGCACCAAAAAAATTATCAAAAAATTTTTGATATACCTTTTCTAATGTGGGTAAATATTCGGGGCCTTTTTCTTTTAACCAATCCAAATAGTGTCCGCAACACATTTGGCCATGAGCAATTACGATTTCCATTTCCTCAAATCCATAATATGGGATTGGGAAATTTTCTTTAACGGGGTTATTTCCTGTCTCTTTAGTGAACCAATCACCAGCATTTTCTGTTGATTTATCTTTTTTTTTATATGGAGGTAAAAAGTATTGATAATGCATTTTTCCAACAGCAGCTGTGTGATACCCCCTTTTTTTCAAAACCTTGGCTAGAGTAGGAATTTCTGTAGATAAATTAATTCCATTACTTCTAACACCGTGCACCATTGGATATAATCCTGTAACCATACTTGCTCTATTAGGCATACACATAGGATTAGCACAAAAAGCATTGGTGAATCGGATACCATCTTTTGCTATACTATCAATATTTGGTGTTTTTAAAACCAGATTTCCTGCACAACTCAGATGATCGGCTCGTTGCTGATCGGTCATTATAAACAATACATTCATTTTCTCGCTCATAATTACCAAATTAATAAATTTAAATGTAAGATTTAATTTCTAAATAGTGATTTATTTAAAGAAATTAAGTTTTGATAATAAATTTTGTTAATTTCTTAAAAAACAGTATAATTATATTTTTTTTGATAATATCATTTGATTCTTAATTTTCTATCTGAATAATTATCCAAAATTGTAAAAAGTTTAAATACTCACCAATTTAATATATAATAGTTTCAAAATCCAATTTTATTAAAAAAAATTAAAAGAAGGTAAAAAATATGGTATTAATTATGGTAACTTCATGGTTTCCACCAAGTAAATCAGCTGAGGCTGGAAAAAAATATCTCGAAGTTATGAAAAAATATCCTACGGAATCTTTTGAAAAACCTGTTTTATTAGTAGGTGCGAGGGCTACTAAAGATGGTATGAAAACCATTTCTATCACTGAAGCTAAAAAAGGTGATTTAGAAAAGTTATTAAATATTGAAATGAAACGCATGCTTATGTTTGGTGCTGTCGAAGGATTCAGATATGAAATTGAAACTTATCTATCAGGAGCAGAAGCCATGCCAATGGTAGGTCTAGGAATGCCAGAATAATTCTATTTTCAAAAATTATTATTGAAAATTTCAATCTTATCTAATTTTCTCTTTTTTTTGAATAAAGTAATTAAATTTAGGTATGGAATGGAGACTTTCATGTCCCGAAAGGAAGCATTGCCATTAGTAGAACTAACAATGCCCAAATAAAGATATCTTCAATAGATATAATCCAAAATTGTAATTAAAAATTAATTTTTTTTTTTAAATAATATTCAGTTCATCCAGAATACGCTAAAATACTTATAAATAGGAATTGAAAGCAAAACTAAAATAAAAAAAATTAAAATTTTATGTTTTAAAAAAGAAAAACTCAATATTTTTACATTTAACTTATTTTTCCTTGTAATTTCTGTCTCATATTTACTAATTTTTCTCCGTGTAAATCATACGAATTCATGAAAAGAAACGCAATAACGCAAGATATTGCTGGAAATAGAAATAATAAGAGTTTTAAGCCTATTATCACATCTATTGTCCCAGTTGGAACATATCCCCCGGCCCAAGCAGTACCTGAAAAGACTATAGCAACTGTAGATATGAAAAATATTATTGAAAAACGATGGATAAAAGCATTTGTTCCATAAAAGCTTGCAGATCTTTTAACGCCTGTTTTTAATTCATCTTGGTCAATTACATCTCCAATTAAAATATCAAAATAAAACATAATTCCAGAAATCCCGAATCCTACACTAGCTGTCGCTATTATACCTAAAATTCGGCTAATATCGTTGTCAGAGAAAAAGAGATAGGGAATTAATGTGCCAATTAATATAATCATTGTTATCATGAAACCTTTTCGCATTCCAAATTTAAACCCAATTTTTCTATGTACAGGCATAACTAAAGCAGCAACAATAAAGCATACTGTTAAAGACATTCCTACATACAAAAAT
>JAHLWE010000316.1 GCA_019058135.1 Promethearchaeota archaeon
CGTCCGTTAAGCCTGGAATACCCAGAGTTTGGTTACCGAATATTGTCAAATTTTGAGCCTTGGGTGTAAAACCGAGATTTTCTCCTGCCCACTCTGAAACACCTTGAAATGGTGGTAAAAAAAAGTAAGTAGCTTGGAAACTTATGTCGTTGAAAAAATCGCCTATAACCGTAGGATAACCAAAACTGACAGCCAATAGATCTATAGTTATATTAATGGCATTAGCTGCAGTCGTGGCATTGACCATTCTCTGTATTTCTGGAATGGCTATCGCCTTTAATCCTAGCATAGTTTCATAAATGGCTGTAAAATTAAGTAAATTTTCAATTTCTGGAATGAATTGATTTTTGGTTTCATTTAATGTTTCAAGATACGCTGTAAAATTAACCATATTTTCAATTTCTGGAATGAATTGATTTTTGGTTTCATTCAATGTTTCTAAATACGCTGTAAAGTTAATTAGAAGTTCAATTTCCGGAATGAATTGAGTTTTAGTTCCACTTAAAGTTTCAAGATAAGCAGTTAAATTAAGTAATTTCTCAATTTCTGGAAGTGCTCCGCTCTTAATTCCATTAAGAACTTCAGGAATAGCTTCGAGTTTAACCATATCGTTTATTCCTAAAATTACTTCTCCTTTTACGATCTTAAGAATTTCAAGAATTGCTTCAGATTCGACCATACCTTCAATTTCTGGAAGTGCTCCTTCTCGGATTAACCTAAGAATTTCAGGAATTCCAAGAATCTTAACCATTTCTTCAATTTCTGGAACTACTTCATCTTTAATTCCCAAAAGAGCATCAGGAACGCCATTTGAAACCTCACCACGAAGATAATCATTTGTAAAGAATCCTGTTGTTATTAAAGAACCACCAATTACTAATAATAGAATTGATGCTATTAATTTTTTATTAGACATAACATTTACTAATGTGTTAATGTTTTATATAAATATATCGACAAAAATATCTATATTGGTTTTTTTTTTCTCAATAGGATGTTGAAATTTCAATTTTCAAATTTCAGGTTATTACAAGAAAAAATCGATATTACAAAAACAAATGTCTTAAAGACTACATTAAATGTGTATTAAATTGACTATTACTATTTATTTTCTGAATAGAAATATCGAAAAAACCCAACAACATTATTCTTGAAAATCTCAACTAAATTTACTGTAGTCTATAAAAGTTTAGTTTAAATTAAATTTACTAAAGGAATTTTATTTATAATTTGAGATTAAATATAAAAAAAGTTATGGTAATCCCATTGATAAATAGGTTGGACAATAAAGAGGTTTTTCAAATTTCGGGATTGATAAACCATTTTTCATGGGCTTTAACATAGTAACATCCATGCACTGTTGAAAGAGGCCTATACTAGTAAGTGCTCTTCTTAAGTCAACATCAGATTTTGCACTTAGATATAAAAAAGCTCCTTCTTTCCGTCGAACAGTTGCTTTAAGAATTTTATCAATTAAATATAAATATCCAAAATGCAAATCCCTTTTATTCATGAAATATGATTTATCAAGATAAATTTCATGAAGAAGAGAGAATCCAAACTTGAATTTTAGTTTTTTTGAGACCAATCGAGAACATGTGAGAGTACCTCCTCCAATTATATTGCCATTTTTCTTGATGAGAACATAGGTTGGCTCATAATCTTTATTGGGAACGTTGATTCGCATCCATCGATATATCCTACGATCATATGGATAAAAACCGGTATAATTTTTTGAAAGAATTCGATTTATGACATCCATAACTTCCCAATGTCTGTTGTTATGCACGATTTCATATGAAAAATTTCTAAAAAATGAGTCTAATTTAATTCTTAATCGATTTAAAAATCTCCCGCCATAATTTAATGTAGCAAATATAGGAAGTGCTGGGGAAAAAAGTGGCATATCCTTGATGAATTTAATAAAATATGGAAATCCGATGGTCGTGTACCCATATTCAACATCCTCATATCCATTTTTTAAATAAAGTTTTTTGCGCGGAAACCCTTTAGGATCTGCTGTAAGGATAGAGTAATCACAATCCCTTGATTGCATATAATCAAATGCCATCTTCATTAGTTTTTTTACAATTCCACGGCGCGTATAACGAGGATCTGTGCTGACATCATTAACATCACCTACTAAATACTCATTACTATTAAAGAGCACCCTTTCAACTCGATTAACAATAACCATGCCTACGAGTCTATCATTTTCTACATCTTCAGCAATTTGAATCATCTCAGGTTCAAAATCTGGGTCAGAAGGATAACGCCAATGCCAGTTTCTCTCTGTTTCAATTCGTGAAAGACCTGTCATTTGAAACGCATCAACAAATAGTTGTGCAAGTTGCTTATCGTCTCCCTCATTATAATAACGATATGTTATATTAACCATGGTCTATTTAATCAGTTTGATTTATAAATAAATTATAATTTAATAGGAATTTGATTTTTCATTTTAAAATTTTACTATAAATAAAAATTGAAATTATATTAAAAAGATTTTTGCAAATTCATAAGTTTTTCTCTCCCTTTTCATAATCCAGTTGCTTATTTCCAATTATAAAATTAAATTAAGAATTTTTAAAATGATTAGGAAAAATTTTATTTCAAAATATTAACATATAAAAATTGCGTATATTTTAGTTAAATTAAAATAGTTTTAAATTTAATTAAATTTTATTAACATACTTATAAATATAATTTAAAATCCTATCTTACTTAGAATATAATGTGATTTTTATGGGAGAGAAAAATATTAAAGGAATATTAGAATCCTTAAAAGAAATTAAAGGCGTTCATGGAGCAGTTTTAATTGAGAAATTTGCAGGAATTTTAGGTGAAGCCCTTCCCGGCTGGATTGATAGTGATGCAATCTCTGCCATGGTTAATTTGATTCTTAAAGTGGGCCAAAGAGCTACAAAAGAATTGGAGCAAGGTTCATTTATTAGTGCTACATTAGAAAATACAAACGGTAAACTTTTATTTTCTGAAGTAGCTGGGAACATTATCTGTGTAATTGCAACTACTGAAGCTAAGCTTGGAATAATTAAATTAAAATTAGATGCCGCAAAGAAAGCCTTAGTTGGTTGATCAAATTATATTTCTATTTTTTTTATTTTATTAGAAAGTAAGTCTAATAAGATTTCCCGAGTTAATTCTGGGTCTAATCGACCCTTTGTTTTATTCATACACTTTCCAATTAAGGCTTCTAAAGCTCGTGGATTCTTTTCAAAATCTTTTATTATTTCCGGATTATTTATAATTACTTCTTTTGCAATTTTAAGAATATATTCTTTATCAGAAATTCTTTTCTTACCTGTTTTTTCAATTAAAGCTTTAACATTAACTCCCACCATAAGATCTGGAATGAAAGATTTGGCTATTTTTCCTGTTATTTTACCATTTTTAATAGCATTTATTAAATCTACAAGATGTTTTGGTGTTACCTTGGTTTCTTTTATTGTCTTATTATTATTATTTAACCATCTCGAAATGTCATTCATTAACCAATTACAATATAATTTATATTCTTCAGAGCCAAAAGATGGGTAAGATTTTACTCCTTCTTCGTAAAAATCAGCGAAATTTTTATCCAGAACTAAATTATATGAGTCAAATTCAGTCAATCTATATTCTTTTCGAAACCTTTCTGATCTCTCATTTGGCATTTCTGGTAATTCACTTTTAACTTTTTGAATAAAATCGTTATTAATTTCTATTGGAACTAAATCTTGTTCAGGAAAATAGCGATAATCCTCCTCCAATTCCTTAGTTCGTAATGGAATTGTGATCCTTCTTTTATCATCCCAATGCCTTGTTTCCTGAATTAATTTTTTTCCTCTTTTAAGTATGTTTTTTTGCCTAATAATTTCGTGTCTTAAAGCTCTTTCAACTTCTTTAAAACTGTTGATATTTTTAACTTCACTGCGATCATAGCCC
>JAHLWE010000317.1 GCA_019058135.1 Promethearchaeota archaeon
TCCCTCCTCCGAATCAAGCGCTTTAAGTAACAACGGAGAAATCGGCCCTTTCCCAAGGAATAATATTCTTGTTTTATTTCCTAAAGTGGGGTCAATCATGGCTCCAAACTTCAAATCGGCATCTTTAGATATCTCATTTGAAACAGTGGATACTACATTATCAATTTTCGATAAGGGAATATCATGATCTCCAGATATTGAAACTATACACTGATCTATTTTTTTTGTATCGGGTTCCAGAAGGGGATTATTAATAGCCAATTTTGTTTTATTTATAAGATCATTTTTATCTCCAACTGATTCAGCAATTCCAATAATTCCTGATGGATATTTCCCTGTTTTTCTAAGAACATTTTTCACATCAGCATAATCTAAATTGACCATTCCACAATTATTTATAAGACCAACCAAAGATCTGCAACTTCTGACAAGAACTTCATCCATAATCTTAAATCCAGTCATCATTGAAATGTTTTGGTCTAACTTAAATAGACGGTCGTTTGGAATGGGAATTAACGATTCCGAATATTGTGCTAATTCTTTTAATGCATTATTCGCACGCAAGCTCCTTTTTTCTCCCTCCATTCCAAACGGTATTGTGCAGAAAGTAACAACGACAGCACCTGCTTTTTTTGCCTCTCTTGCAATAATAGGAGTGGCACCAGTTCCGGTCCCTCCTCCTAAGCCGCACGTTAAAAATACTACATCTGCATCCATGAATTCTCTAATTCTTTTAACATCACATTCAGCAGATTCCTTTCCAATTTCAGGATTATTTCCTGACCCCAATCCTTTGGAAATTTCTTTTCCAATCAATAACTTTGAACTCGCATGCGAATAATACAAATCTTGAGCGTCTGTATTTATGTTTAATGTCTCAGCTCCAATAATACCTCCCTCTTGCAATCGAGATACCGTGTTATTGCCAGCTCCTCCCACTCCTACCACCAATGTCTTAATATTCAAAACATTTAATAAATCCGCTAAAAATTCATCGGAATCTCCCTTTTTCGGAATATTAATACCTTCTTTGGATGGAAAAGCATTTTTAATACCTGCATTAAAAAAAGCTTTCAACCTTCTATCTTGATAGGAATCAAAATTAAAGGAATCGACCTTTCTTATAATAGGCTCTTGAAATTCCATATAAATCAAGAAATTATGTTATATTATCTAGATATACATTTAGAAGTAGATCTAAATATTACGGTGTAATATCGACATAATATGGAATTTTGATTTACATATCTATTCAAGATAAAAAGTATTAAACCACTTTTCTTTGTTTAAATTAACTATTTTAATATAAATGCTTATCATCGATGAAAAAAGAATACGTCCTATTGGGGATAATAATAGTCTTTTGGAGTTTCTCTTTTATTATAATCGATAATCTTTTGATGTTTATAACCCCAATTACAATTGCTTTCTATCGGTTCATAATTGCATCTTTTACTCTCTTGCTGATAACAGTTTTTGAAAAAATATGGAAAAAAAAGAATAGTTCCATGAAAAATGATCAAGAGATTTCCAAGAATAATGAAGTGCTAATAAATAATTTTAATTCAAGAAAAAGAGATTATATTTTAATTTTAGCTTGCAGCTCTCTTGGAGGCTCCCTTTTTTATATTGTCCAATACAATGCAATAGAATTGATTGGACCTTCAACATCTGCCTTATTAGTATGTTTATTATCCCCAATCTTCATTACAATATTATCAATAATTTACTTCAATGAAAAATTAGATTCTCTTAAAATTATCAGTTTTATCTTAGCAACAATAGGCACATTAATACTAATGTTACGTGGTGATTTGAATAATTTAAATCTGTTTTCTGAAAACTTTTTTGGAAATATTCTTGGTATCAGCCAACCAATTATTTGGGCTGTTTATTCAATCCTTCTGAAGAAATTAACAAAAAAATTAACACCCATTCAAATCATGCGTTATGTAATATACATTGGAACTCTTGAATTATTCATATTTGTTATATTTATGGGCGAACTGGATATATTTATTGAAAACTTTTTGAATCCTTATGTTATTTTAAATATTGCTTATCTTGCAATTATCGCAAGTGTAATTGGAGGTATTCTTTGGGCATCAAGTATGAAAAAACTTGAAGCCTCAAAGGTCGCATCATTTCTCTATGCAGAACCCTTCTTAACTCTACTTTTTTCTTTTGTTTTAGGCATTGAGCAGGATATCTTGGTTCCATTATTCGGAGGTATTCTAATTTTAATAGCAGTAATTATTATTACAAGTGGATAATTTAAGGAATTACGGATAAAATATCCTGTGTGTTGAAAAAATATTTATTATGATCAAAACATAAAAAGTTTTTAAAGAATATCAAAATAATTTGTAAAATTTTTTTAAAAACCTTTAATTTATATTTTATAAGTATCTGAATTTCAATTTAAAATTATAAAAAAAAAGATTTTAAAAAAATGACTGAATCAAAATTTAGAATCGACGAAGTTGACAGGAATATAATTGATTTGTTGCAGAATAACCCCACTTTGACACATATGGAAATAGCAGAGAAAATTTCTAGATCCCAACCTACTGTAGGTATGCGTATTCATAAATTGGAGGAAAAAGGACTTCTGGAGATGCAAAGAGGTGTCAATTTTAAGAAAGTTGATCTATTTTTAGCATCGGTGACATTAAGGACTAAAGATCCCGATGATATTTTTGAAATGGCGAAAGTCTGCCCGTTTATAATTAATTGTTTTAAGTTATCGGGCGAGGAAAATATCCTATTATTACTCACTGCCTCGAATTTGAATAAATTAGATAATATGGTAAATTATCACTTCAGAAACAATAAGAACATAAAAAATGTTAAAATGGAAATTGTAGTAGACATTGCTAAGGACTTAATCCTTCCGGTGGATTTCAGATCAGAAGATCAAAATCCTTCTAAGGAAAATGGTTGCGGAGAAGATTGTATAAGACTAATTGAAAAAGTTAATGCATAGATTGAAAAGGTTTAATCTCTTTTAATCTTTATTATTGGCCTATTTTTATTTAGATAACAATTTGGCCCGCAAGAGTTTCCATCAAATTTCTCAATCCTAAAATCAATGGGCATAACGAAACTTCTTTCTGCGGAAATGATAAAATTCGTTTTTACGTTTAATACATTCTCATCCCCCCTAAAACAAAGATCAACAATTTTCTCAATGATTGAAATAGATGAGGCAGCTAAAAAGATCATAAGATTAAATTCACCAGATATTCTAAATATATAATTAATGAAAGGGCAATCCTTAACTTTTTTTATGATTTCTTCAACATCTCGTGTGGAAACTTGAACAATCGCAACATCTAAATCAACTTTTCTAAGATTAAATCCAACTTGTTTAGTTATAAGATGCTTTCGTTCTAATTTTAGAATTCTTGCTCCAATGGCAGGCTGGCTTTTACCTATTTCCTCAGCAATAAAACTGTGCGTTAAATCTGGATTCTCCTCGAGCATTTCTATTATCTTTTTATCATCATTATCAATCCCCAATTTCTCGTTAAAAGTTTGTTTTAACATTTACTTTTTTCACTCCAAAATTTACTATTATTAATTTAAAGTGTAAATGATAATAATAAAATTTTTATATATTTTAAATGTGTTTAAATGGAAGTTTATAATATTTCAATTGCCTTTTGTTTGCATGCAGTCGTACAAAGGTGGCATTTCACACAGAAAGGTTCTCTCTCTTTAGCAATAACACATTTTGGTGCCAAATCCTTATTAATTACTTTATAGATCCCTCTAAAGCATACATTTTCACATTCGAATGTTTGACACTTTAAGCATTTATTCTCGTTAATAATATGAAAAGTTTTCGTTGAACAGTTATTTGAAACTTCCACAAGAAAAAATAATAATTAAAAACTTTAATTTTATTGATTATAAAATAAAAAGAAAATTGCAAAGTGATAAATTTAAAAAAAGTAATTATATAATTCCGTTTATTTAATATTAACTAATAATAAAGTTTGTCGATAGTTTTAAATTAAGAAATTTTTTAGGCAATTTTCTTGATTTCAATTAAAGTGAAGAGAAAACATATACTAACTCTTATCATTATTATTTTTTTTTATATTTTTTATATAAAAAGTTAAAACTAAACTTGTACATTTTTAATTTGAGAAAAAATTTCTATAAATTATAGACAACAAATTCTAATTTTTCAAATATTTACTTGAGTTTGAGATGGAAAAGAATATAATTGGAAAGAAAATGTCACAAAAATTGAAAAAATGCTGAATTTGTAATAAAAAAAAAAAATCATTATTAGCAATTTTTAAAATGAGAGTAGAAAATAAAAAATGTCTGATGTTGATGTTATGTTCGATTTTTGTAAAGAAGAATTTAATTTAGTCAATGGAAATAAAACTTCTCAAAAGATTTCATTATTTACTTTAAGTACATGCATGTGGTGTAAGAAAACTAAAAAATATTTAAATGATAATAATATAAAGTATAGATTTATCGATGTAGATAAAATAGATAAAAACACAAAAAAAGAAATTCTAGATTGTTTAAGAAAAGCCTTTAAAGAAAGAATTGCTTTTCCTTTTTTAATCGTTGACGATCAACCAATCATTGGTTACAATCCAGAAAAGTACGAAAAACTAATTAAAAGGGAGGGAGTATGAAATGGATTTATCAACTAAAGATGGGATGATTCAATATTGCAAGCAAGTTGCTAAAACTAATAATTGGATTCTTAAAAAGGATAAAGAAACTTTTATAGATTTAATAGATGGACTATTATATAATAAATTAAGATACGGATATCAATCTTGTCCATGTAGATTAGCTTCAGGAAAGAGAAATTGGGATCGTGATTTAATTTGTCCATGTGATTATGCCCCAGCAGATGTAATAGAATATGGGGCATGTTATTGTAATCTATATCTGTCTCAAAACTTTTATGAGAATGGAAAGACATATATAAATGTGCCAGAGAGAAGACCAATTGATTTGCAAAGAAAAGCTGAAGAAAATATCTAGAACTAAGAAATTTATAAATTATAATAAATTTGTAAAAAATCTTTCTCTATCTACAAAACTAGTATAAAATAAATTACAAAAAATAGCTAGTAATATTTAATACATATTAAAATAACATTAATTTAAGGTGTATTAAATTGGTATTAATTAGTAAAGAAATAAACGAAATAATGAATGCACAGATTATGAAGGAACTGGGATCAGCATATATTTATTTAGGGATATCGACATGGGCTGAGGAAAAATCGCTTCATAATATGGCAAAGTGGTTTAATGCTCAAGCTAAAGAAGAATATACACATGCAGAACGTTTTGTTAATTATATCATAGAAACGGGAGGTCATGTGGAATATCAAACAATAGATGGTGTTAAAACCGATTTTGAAAGCGTAGAGGATTGCATTAAAGCTACAATTGAACATGAAGAATATATTACTGGAGAAATAAAAAAAATATTAGAAAAGGCAATGGAATTAAAAGAATATGAAGCAATAGAAATGCTTCAATGGTTTATTAAGGAACAGATCGAAGAAGAGGCTCAATCTAACGAATTGATGACTACATATATTCTTTTTAGAAAAAATGATGCACTTTGGGATCAACATTTACACAGAGATGAGGAATAAAAATAAACATATAAAAAATAGCAATATTGTGATTTAGAAAATTGCTTCAATTTTATTTAATTTTTTTTAACGTTTTATTTATTTTCATTTATAATTTTTTAACATTATATTTTTATTCTCAGTTTTCTCTTTAATTAATATGAGTTATAAAGAATTAACTGATGAAGAAGTAGAAGAGGAATTAGAAAGAGCTTATAAACTAAAAGAAGTTCAAAAGAACCATTGCGGTACTGCCCTTCCATCTAGCAGAGAAACAGGACTTCAAAGAGATAAGGTTAAAATGAAAAAAAAATAACTTTATTTCTTTATAATTGTTAAAATGAAATGGTTAATTTCCTCGAATATGGAAAGAAAATGATTATTATTAAAAATCAAAATCAAAAAAAAAGAAAAAATTTTATTCAATTTTTACTTCAATAGCATCTTCCATTAGATCCTTAAAAGGAACGCAATTTTCAGTAATCCATTTTTGTATTTGGCTTTTGCTTTTGTGGCTTTTACAGGACAACATATTGCATAAGACCCTACATATACTAACTCTTCTGTTTCTCCTTTAATGAAGAAACTATCTCCATACATTTTTAAAAAGATTGAATCCTTTTCTACTCCAGGTAAGGTTATTTCGATATGATATTTATTATGTTTATCATCAGCCCATTCACATATGTTTGGTGAAACCATTCTTTTTTCTTTTTTAGACATATTTTTAAATCTCCTTTTTTATTTTTAATGAAATTTAGCTAAGATAAAAAGCAAATATGAGAATTTCAATTTAATTTTAATTAATTATTAAGCATTTAGATGGAGATATTCCTATATCTTAAGTCAATATTTAATTTAATTTTTAAAATATAATCTGCAGATATTTACATTAATGGAAATATCATTATTTAAAAATTAAAATTTCTTAAGAAATATTTAAAAGCAAATTTAAAATTGATGTGTTAAAACTAATGAAAAAAACAGTACAAAATTTAATGGCTGCCTTTATGGGTGAATCTCAAGCAAGAATGAGATATACTATGTTTTCTAAAATAGCAAAAAAAGAAGGATATGTATTAATATCAAAAATTTTTATTGAAACCGCTGACCAAGAGAAAGAACACGCAACATGGAATTATAGAATGTTACAAGATCTAAAAAAAGAAGAAAGTTTTGATGATTTGGAAGTTCAAGCTGCAGGACCTACAACTTATGGAACGACCGAGGAAAACTTAAAATCTGCAATTGCTGGAGAAGATTATGAATGGCAGGAAATGTATCCAGGATTTGCAGATATTGCTGAAAAGGAAGGATATCCTGAAATTGCTACTCGATTGAGATCCATTGCTCGTGCTGAAAAACATCATTCAGAACGCTATGGTAAGCTTTTAAAACTAGTCGGTGATGATGCATTCTTCAAACGTGGGAAGAAGA
>JAHLWE010000318.1 GCA_019058135.1 Promethearchaeota archaeon
CCTTTGAGTATGGAAATATAGAAAATAAAGCAGAGCGATTGTTAAAAGCGGGAATGATGTATTCTAGTGAAAAATTTATAATATATGTCGCAAAAAACCAGACACTTCAATAATTTTGCAAGATCGCTGAAAGAAAACATCGAGAACTTATTTTTTACTCAATCGATAATTTTAGTACTGAAAGTTTAAGATGCGTGAAGCATGTTCATTTCTTACGTGGAAGGTATTTGAGAAAAATTGCCCATAATTATATATTTTTATAATTATGAAACTTATGGAGCAAAATACACATTTGGAATAAAGATTTAATTTAAAAAAATAGTAAGATATTTAGTAAAGAAGTAAGATTTATATTCCTACAACTAATAAATTATATGAGATTATATGGAAATCAAACATAGTAGAATTTCAACTAAAGGTCAATTAACGATTCCTAAGGAATTCAGAGAGATACTAAATATACACGCAGGAGACGAGGTAATTTTACTGCTTCAAGATGATGGAATTATTATTAAACCTAAAATATCTCATATAGGGATGCTTCGAGGTTTATTGAGAGATGAAATTAATATAGAAAAAGCTAAATCCTTTATAGATTCTGAACAAAAGAAATGGAGAATATAATTTGAATACTTATATTATTGATTCCATCGCCTTTTTATCATACCTTGCGGATAATCTACCAACAAAAGCAGATAATATTTTTAAAAAAGCTGAAAAAAAAGAAATTCAACTAATATTACCATCCATGGCATTGGGAGAAGTTCTCTATACTATGTATAAAGGGAAATAGATCTTTGGAAAACAAATCCCTAAGGAAAAAATCGATTTAATTTTTCAGATACTGCAAAATGGAAAAATGATTCAGTTGGTTAGCATGAATTTAAATGCGTGGCGCATTTTTCATAAGTTAATTATTCCAAAATTACATGACCGAATGATCGTTGCTACTTATCATTATTCTAAAGCAATAGGAATTGTTACAAATGATCCTGAAATAAAAGAATATGCTCCTAGCGTCTGGTAATGTTATCGTCCACTTCTTTAAAATATGGTCTAATGCGGAAACAATAAGAGTATGGTATCCTCCCTCTTAATTTAAATTCTTTATGAAGACATGCGAGAGCAGGAAGATCCCCTCCTACTCCTTGTTGTTTATAGTCAATATTGAAAGTGATTGTTTCACGGTGAGGCAGTTCATGATTATGATTTGCTTTTTCTAAATCTTCCATCGTATAAAGCCAAGCACTTATACTAAGAAATGTTCCTCCAATATCTGATATTAATAAACCGAATCCATCTTTGTCAGTCATAGCAACCCATCTAACATCAGTTCTATTTCCATTTTCTTGTGGTCTAATGTAAGAATGAATTAAATCCTCTACTACACCAGAATAAATTCCGATGGCTGCCCCAGTCTTTCTGTCTAACATAGTTTCGTGCGGACCTCTACCGTACCAAGTCATCCTTTTAAATTGTCTGGGTATTGACATCTGCATTCCGAAACGAATCATATTAATACTAGGAGTAAAATTGTTCTTAACTATTATATCTCCATTACCATAGATTGTATAAATAGTCTCGAGAGGTTTTTCCGCATTTAATACTTCAGATTCAACAAGAATTTGGAGAACAGATGCCTTTGATTCTTTGGCAATGATTTTTATTACTTTTCTTTTTTCACCAGCTATCTTCCAGCTGTTGTCTTTCTTTTTTTCTTTTAGCGGTAATATATCTATATCCCCTATATCATTATCTGTTGGTACCCTCCAGAAGTTCGGCACAAGGGGTGTTGAGATTAATTCAATTTTGTTAAATATAAACGATTCTATTGCTCCCGTTGCTTTTCCAATAATGACTTTAAATTTTTCTCCTTCAATTGCAAATGAATCAATTAATTCAATCATTTTAACAACAGGTAAAGACTGAATATCGTCTACTTGTTCAGTTGGTAATTCAAACGGTATTTTAAATTGATCCCATGCAATAATATATCCTTTTTCCGCCCATGATGTTGTTCTTTTAAGAATTGATGATATTTTCAAATGATATTCAATATTTGATTTCACTTCTGAAGTATCAAATTTTATTTCGACTGCTTGTTTTTCCCCTGGTTTTATTTTAAGATTTTCTAATTTCCCTTCTTGAATTTTACGACCATTTACAGTCAATTCCCAAATAATATCTACTAAATCAAGAGGTAAAAATTGGAATTTGTTATGTATTTTGAACTTACCTGCTGTTATATCAATAGGAAATACTTGAATATTCTGGTAAACTTTTTTTACTTCATAAAGTGCGGGATTAGGTTTACGGTCGGGCATAACAATTCCATTAATACAAAAATTTTTATCATTAGGCACATCACCGAAATCCCCGCCATAAGCCCAAAATTCTTTTCCATCCTCCGTAAATTTGCGAAGTCCTTGATCAACAAAGTCCCAAATAAATCCACCAACACAATTATCGTATTCTTCAAAAACATCCATATATTGTTGAAAATTTCCAAGACTATTACCCATTGCATGTGCGTATTCGCATAGTATATGTGGTTTTATTTGATATTGCTCAGAATCAGTTATTTTCTTTTTTTTTTTGGATTTTTCGCGTTTTACGGCTCTTCTAAGATTTTGTGGCGAATAATACATATTACTGATTACATCTGCCAATTTATGCTCATAATCACCTTCATAATGAATAAGTCTCGTTGAATCTATTTTTAATGTTGTTTCCTTCATCTTTTCGAAGTTTTCACCTATACCCGCTTCATTACCAAGAGACCACATAAAAATACAGGGATGGTTTTTGTCTCGTTCAACCATACTAACCATTCGAGAAATGCACGCTTCAGTCCAATTTGGATCGCTTCTTGGTAATATCTCACGCAATCCATGTGATTCTAGATTACATTCATCGAGAACATAAATTCCAAATTCATCACATAAATCGTACCATTTCGGATGGTTAGGATAGTGACTTGTTCGAACGGCATTTATGTTATATTGTTTCAATAATTTAATATCTTCAACCATTCTGCTGTATGGTATCGCACGCCCATGATCGGGATCATGCTCATGCCTATTTACTCCTTTAAAAATGATTGATTTTCCATTAATATATATTCCCCCATCATTTTTGATTTCAACCTTTCTGAAACCGTATTTACAATGTTCAACTTCAATGATTTCATTATTGGAATTTTTCAAGATTAAAAGTATGTCATAAAGATAAGGAACTTCGGCTGACCATTTCTTGGGATTTTCAACTTTTCCTTGCAGCTCAATAATGCTTTCAGTTTTAGCTTTAACCGTTAAACTTTCTTTTACGAGAACTTTATAGGGAATAGATAATTTCTTTGTATCTGATAATAAAATTTCTATAGTGTGAGAATCAGCATCATTATTTCCATAATTACAAATTTTAACTCTTAGTTTTAAAATAGCATTTTCATATTGTTTATCAAGATTACAATGAACGAAAAAATCCCTAATATGAATTTTGGGAGGAGAAAATAGATAAACATCTCGAAATATTCCGCTAAATCTCCACATATCTTGGTCCTCGAGATAAGACCCATCAGACCACCGGTAAACCTCAACACATAAGATGTTTGCACCTAGTTGTAAATATTTTGTGATATTGAACTCGGCTGGCGTCATGCTACCTTGACTATATCCGACTTTTATTCCATTAATCCAAATATAAAATGCTGATTTAACCCCGTCAAAATGAATAAAAATTTCACGACCTTCCCATTCATCAGGAATGGTAAAGTTCGTTCTATAAGAGCCTACGGGGTTATAATCATGATCAATACTTGGGACTTCTCGTGTGTTAACGCTATAAGGATAATTAACATTTGTATATATCGGTATTCCATATCCTCGCATTTGCCAATTGCTTGGAACATCTATACTATCCCAATCATCTACTTCAAAATCAATCTGATAAAAATTTTTTGGTCTGCTGGATGGTTTATTAACCCAATTAAACTTCCAATTACCATTAAGAGATTTATAATAAGATGATTCCTCAGGAGCTTTTAGTGCAGATTCAATATCTGAAAATGGAATAAGTGTATTATGAGCAGGTTCTTTATTTCGGCTAATTATCTGAGAATTTTCCCAGTCATTTTTATTATTTGATTGTTCTGTCATATTTTTTAATTTCTATTTTGTTATGAACATTTATTTATTTTTATGTACTCAATTAATTGATAAAAATCTTAAAGGAAAGGAAAAGAAAACATAAGAAATATATAATATTCGAATTTATTTTGAATTAACAAAAATTTTTCAATTTTTTAAAGTATTTGGTAATTTAAAAAGGTGTTTTTAAATTATAGAAGAAAAGATTGGTTGGGTTGGCACAGGCGTAATGGGAAAATCCATGTGTGTTCATATTTTAAAAGCCGGTTATCATATATCAGTATATAACCGAACGAAGGAAAAAGCAAAAGAATTAATAGAAGGAGGTGCACAATGGTGTTCAAACCCAAAAAAAGTTGCTGAAATTTGCGATATTGTGTTTACCATTGTGGGATTTCCCCAAGATGTTGAAGAAGTATATCTTGGTGAAAATGGCATTTTAAAAGGAATTCGTGAAGGTTCAATTATCGTTGATATGACCACTTCTGAGCCATCCTTAGCTCAAAAAATATATAATGAAGCAAAAAAGAAAAATGTTAATTCTATCGATGCTCCAGTTTCTGGTGGGGATGTTGGTGCTCGAGAGGGAACCTTAGCGATAATGGCAGGGGGAGATAAGGTGGTTTATGATAAAGTTTTGCCATTATTTAAATTAATGGGAAAAAATATAGCTTACATGGGTAAAGCAGGCTCGGGACAGCATACAAAAATGAGCAATCAAATTCTAATAGCATCAACAATGATAGGTGTAGTTGAATCTCTTCTTTATGCTTATAAAGCAAATCTTAATTTAAGCGAGGTTATTAACGTTATCGGTAAAGGTGCGGCGGGATCTTGGTCAATTAATAATCTAGGACCACGTATTGTAGAAGGTAATTTTGATCCAGGATTTTTTATTAAACATTTCGTAAAGGACATGGGGATTGCACTTCAAGAAGCGAAGCGAATGAATCTTTCCCTCCCTGGACTTTCTCTTGCTAATCAATTCTATATATCTGCAATGGCATTAGGATTTGAGAATCTAGGAACTCATGGACTTTATAAAGTGCTTGCTAAAATGAATGGAATAAACATATAAAAGGATAATTTTTAATACTATAAATAAAAATTCTATAGATTATAGTTAAATATTCTTTTAATGCTGATAGAAATTAAAATCTTATAAACAATTAATTTAAGCATAAAATAATAAGTACATTTAGGCGTAAATTATTCTATGAAGAGTAAAGAATTCAAAATTGGAAGAGTTATCGTAGCGAAATTAACGGGTGGAGAAGATATTTTAGATTCTGTTATGAAACTTGTGAAAGAGCATAAAGTTAAATCAGGATTAGTCAATGTAATTGGTGCATGTAAGAAATTTACGATTGGTTATTTTAATATTGATACCAAGGAATATCAATTTAAAACATTCGACACTCCTGTTGAGATGACGACTTGTATGGGCTCTATTGCTCAGAAAGACGGAGAGCCAATAATTCACCTGCATATAACGCTTGGGAATGCAGATTATTCAATCATTGGAGGTCATTTAAGCCAACCCTCTATCATCAGTGTTACCGGTGAGGTGTTAATTTATGAATTTAAACCTGCTATAGAACGAGTTAATGATCCGGAATGGGATTTATCTTTATTAGACCTTTAAAAGAAAAGAGGAAATTTGGTTATGAGCAAAGGGGATTATATATTCAAAATAGTAATAATAGGAGATGCTGCTGTTGGAAAAACTTCATTAATAAATCGTTTTGTTGAGGCGAAATTCAAGGAAGATTATCGTCCTACACTTGGTGCAAATTTACTTCGACAGAATGTAGAAATTGAAGTTGATGGTAAGCAATTTCTATGTACACTAGTACTATGGGATATAGCTGGGCAAAGTAGATTTGAGTTAATACGTTCTTTATATTTCAAGGGTTGTGTTGGTGCTTTTTTGGTTTATGATTGCACCAGACCTAAGACATTCGAAAATATAACGAATATATGGTTAAATGAATTATTAATTAATACGGGGAGTAGAGTTTCTTTTATTCTTATAGGAAATAAAATAGATTTAAAGGATTCGCAATCGGTTTTAAAAGAGGAGGGAATAGAATTAGCTGAGGAGATTAATGCCACTGAATTTATTGAAACAAGTGCAAAAACCGGAGAAAATGTAAATAATGTGTTTAAAAGTTTATCTATTCAAATATTAAAGAATCTTGGGAAAATAGAGTAATTTTTTTAACATTATAATCAACCTATTTCCTAGGAAATACTTCAATTTTTTATTGAAATATTTCAATTAAAGATTAAATTTTAATATTATAAAGAAAAAATAAAGATTAGGTAATTTGATTATGAGTGAAAGAGATTTCATCTTTAAGATATGCATCTGCGGTGACTTTGCGGTAGGCAAAACATCTTTAATTAAACAATATATTGAAAAACAATTCGAAAAAGAGTATAAACCCACACTTGGTTGTGATTTATTTAGAAGTGATATCGATATTGAGCAGGACGCTAAAAATATTCATTGTCGTCTCGTTTTTTGGGACATTGCAGGTCAGGAAAAATACTTACAGGTTCGTCCTCTGTATTTTCAGGGATGTCGGGGTGCTCTTATGGTTTATGACACAACTAGACCGGAAACTTTTCAGAATATTACAGATTCTTGGCTAAAGGATTTTAAAGGTAATGTTAGAGAAGATACTTCCTACATTCTCATCGGGAATAAAGTGGATTTAGAGGAATCACGATTAGTTTCAACAGATGAAGGTAGAGAATTAGCAAAAAAGATTAACGCGACTAAATTTATTGAAACTAGTGCAAAAACGGGGGATAAAGTCATTGAAGCATTTAAATCGCTGGTTATTGCAATTTTGAAACAATTCGGAGAAATAAGGTAATCTTTTTTGTTTTAACTAATATTTTACTCCCGATTAGAATCTCTTTTTAATTTATTTAGCCATAATGTTTTTCTTCTACAGCATCGGAATCTAATGCGTCTTGTTCAACGTCTCGTCCTAGCCATTTTTCCGATAGAACTTCATTATAATACTCATGCTGGATAATTAAGGACATTATCTCGCTGGTTCCTGTCCATATCATGCTAAGTCGAGTGTCCCTAAGTAGTCGCTCGATTGGATAGACTGTGGTGTAACCTATACCTCCCATTACCTGCATAGCATTATTAACTATTTTCCAACAAGCTTCTGTTGCAAATTTTTTGGATTCTGAGACTAATCTTCTTTGAACACTTGGAGGTGCGTTATTATCAATTGCTCTTGCAGTGTTTAATGTTAAGGCTCTAGCAGCATCTAACAGGGTGATAGATTCTGCGATATTAAAACTTACTGCTTCAAATCTTTTAATAACTTTCCCAAAGGCTTTTCTTTTTGTGCTGTATTTGGTTGCAATCCGAAGACAGGCTCTTGCAGTACCCAATGCTGCTGCAGCGCTTGTTAATCGTTCTGGGATCATCATTTGATAAAAGATTTTGCCTCCTGCACCTTCAGCGAGAATTAAATTTTCTTCTGGAACTTCAACATCCTTGAATACTAATCTTCCTGCACCACCCCCTCTTGTTCCCAATAAACCATACAGATATTCAGCTTTAACG
>JAHLWE010000319.1 GCA_019058135.1 Promethearchaeota archaeon
ATACCGAAAACATAGAGATTATAGTCACTATTACAAATATTTTTTTAATTTTTTTCATAAAATACGCCATTAAATATTGTTTTTAAAAATAAAAAATAATATTTTTTTATTAAACGAAATAAAGGATATAAGTAATAAATAAATGTTTTGATAAGAAAATGGATTTGTAAATTTCAATTAAAATTCAGAAGAAGATATTCCTTTGTTTTTATTATTCACTAATATTTACATTTCCCAATTTAAGAATTCTTAATATAGATTCATCAATATGAATGTAATGAATCTTTAAAATCTTAAACATAAAAAAAAAATAATTTAGTAAATTTCTATAAAAATAAGGAAAATGATATTCATTCCCGAATATGTTCAATTCCGGTTTTAATAATCTTTAATATATGCGCATCATCAAGGGAGTAATAGGTCATTTTTCCTTGTTTTCTCGCTTTTACTATCCTTAACAATCTTAATTGTCTAAGGTGGTGTGAAACTAAGGGATCCGATATATTTAAAACTGCAGCAATATCACATACGCAGAATTCACCCAAAGATAAAAGATGGATAATTTTAAAACGGGTAAAATCAGAAAATCCTTTGAAGATATTTGCTATTTCTAATACTTCGGTGTCATTCAATAATTTCGGGCGAACAATGCTGATCTTTTCTTCATCTACAAATTTAACTTCGCACATATCATCAAATGATTTGTTTTTATCAGAATTATTTTTGGATATTGTTCTTACGCCTTTTTGTTTTTAAGGAATTTAATTTGGTTTATATTTCTTTTATATAATTTATTTTTCCTTCTTGTTTAGATTTAATACGAAGAATTTATGGGTTATTTATAATTTCTTAAAATAATTTTTATATAATAATTAAACAAATATTTAATTGTTTAAGTATATAATGATATTAAGTTTTTATGTAAATAAAAATGTTTAGGTTTAAGTATAAGAAATGGAGCATTCATGCCAAAAATGTAGCGACTTAGGACAAGAGTCTTGTCCAATTGATTCTATAAACGAACAGAAAGGAAAAAGCATTTTCGAATTTTTTTTTTGGTATTTTATAGTAATCTCAGCTGTATTTTTATTTTATTCATTCTATTTTGAATTAGTTTTTGAAGCGATATTTCTTTCTCAGATATTTGCGTTAATATCTGTGGCGTTATCTTCAAAAGAGGTTATAGAATCTGCCGGGAGAGAGATTATAAAGAAAAGATTGAATGCGAATGCTCTGATGGTAATCGCTATGATTGGTGCCTTTATCATTCAGAAAGGTCAGGAGGGTGCAATCGCTATTTTACTCTATTCTATTGCAGAAAAATTGGAAGATGTTACAGTAGATAAATCGCGAGAGGCGATTTCAAAATTAATCGAGTTAGCGCCAGATAAAGCTTTATTAAAAACAGAAAAAGGAATCCATGAAATCCTGGCGAGTGAAGTCAAATTGAATGATACAATTGTTCTTAAGCCAGGGATGAAAGCACCATTAGATGGAATTATTGTTTCTGGGGCCTCTTATTTTGATCAAAGTGCTTTAACAGGCGAATCAATTCCTGCATTAAACGACGAAGGTGAAGAAATCTATGCTTCAAGCATAAATGGTGATGGATATGTTGAAATATCAGTAACCCATACGTCTGAGAATACTATTCTCGCGAAGATTATTGAGAATGTAGAGACTGCTCGATTAAACAAATCAAATACTGAAAAATTCATTGAAAAATTTGCAAATTATTATACACCGGTAATTCTTTTAGTTTCAGTTCTGATTATGGTTTTTCCGATAATTTTGGGAATTGGGCAGCCAATAGATTGGATTTATAGAGGATTAATGCTACTTGTGATTTCTTGTCCTTGTGCTCTCACCTTATCTACTCCATTAGCAATGGTTGCAGCGCTAACAAAGTTATCAAGAGAAGGAATTCTTGTTAAAGGCAGTAAATATATCGATGAGATCACGAGAGTTAAAGTGTTCGGGTTTGATAAAACGGGGACTTTAACAGAGGGAAGGTTAAAAGTTTACGATAATATTGCATTTGGCATTAGCAAATCTGAAAATCTTTCTTTAATTGCCAGTTTAGAAAGCCAATCTGAGCATCCAATTGCTCAAGCTATTGTGTTGGAGGCAAAAAATCAAAATGTTCCTTTATTAAATGTTAAAAATTTTGAAGTGATAAAAGGAAAAGGGGTAAGAGGACAAATTAATAATACACAATATGAAGTTGGTTCTTTTAAATATTTTAAAGAATTGGGTTATGAAAATTCCGAAAAGAACATTGATAATTTATCAAAAGTAGGCAAGACTCCTATTTTATTGGGTTCTAATAAAAGGTTATTAGGTATTTTATCAGTTAGAGATTCACTAAGGGTTTCCGCACCCATTTTGACAAGAAGTTTAAAAAAGCAAAATTATGAATCTATGATTCTCTCGGGAGATACTCAAAATATGGTAGATTCTATTGGCGAATGTTTATCAATCGATTTAAAATATGGTAATCTCTTACCAAATCAAAAATTAGAAAAAATAAAAACCATTCAAAAAGATCTAGGTCCAATTTCTATGGTGGGGGATGGAATTAACGATGCTCCAGCTATTGCTGCTTCAAATGTAGGGATTGCAATGGGTGCATCTGGTTCTGATATTTCTTTAGAGACAGCCGATTTGGTTATAATGAATGATGATTTAACAAAAATATTGGTTTTAATAGATATTGCAAAAAATACGAATAATATAATCAAACAAAATATTGTTCTTTCAATTTCTATCAAAATTTCTTTTGCATTCCTCACATTATTTGGTTTAATGACGTTAATGCTTGCTGTAGGAATTGGAGATATGGGTGTATCTCTATTTGTTTTGTTTAACAGCTTACGTATATTTCGATATAAATCCAAATTTCAAGAATTATCTGAAGAAGATTTTGATGTGAGCGCTAAATATTTATATTGCAAAAAATGTAAATTGTATCAGACTTATCCTCAACATCATGGAAGAGAAATGATTAAAAGTGAAGAGCGTTTAGTTTGTTGGCAAAAATTAGCGGAAGAAATAAAAGAAGATGAGTGCTCTGAGGAATTTGAATTGAAATGCCAACAGTGTAATGAAGAACTTGAAATGAAATTAAACGCACTTTAATTAATTTATTATAATCCTTTCCGTAATAAAAATGAGATTAATTTCCATCTTTTATTTATTCTTTCGGATGTTCTTCTCCGTTTGAAAATATACCATTCAAATTTACTAAGTAGTGAATATATTTTTTTTATGTGTTTATAAACATCTGTATTCTCCCACTCTTTTTTATATCTTGCAATATTCTGTGAATTCCATAATTTAGAGTTATGCTCGGCAATCTCCGTTTTTCCTCCAAAGAGTTCTTTTAATTTTTCTGATAATATAGTTGTCCAAAATTTTGCCATTGCCATTGAAAAATGCAAACCAGAAGAGCCTGAAGCTTCCACAAAACCCGCACTATCCCCTATTAAGACAACTCCTGCGCATGGAATATAATCTTTAACCAATTGCGCGTTTGGTAATCCAGTTAATTCTTCATAATCAATTTGCGCACCTTTAAAAAATTCACTAAATCCTGGATAACTGTTCTTTAGTTTTTCCCAAACATCCATAATTTCCTTATCGGTCGGAATCTCAACAGTTTTCATCTTAAAAGTTTGTGTCATACGAAGCATTAAACCAACTTCCAAATTTTTTCCACCTATTGGAAATACATATGCAACACATTGAGGAAAATTAGGCGCATAATCAAGATCTCCATTCCCTATTAAATAGAACTGAAGGTATGTTGTTTTATTGATATCAGTATTCCCATTACTAACCAAGCACTTCACTATAGGGCAATTTATTCTCTCATAAGGAATATTGTAATATCTTCCAATAACGCTTTCATACCCATCACACCCAAAAATCGCATTTCCATAAATTTCTCTAACATTTCCACTATCATCCTTATATTTTACTCCTGTACAAATATTCTCCTTTTCAATTGGTTCAATTAATTCACTATTTAAAAGAATAGTAACTCCTAAACCTTCAGCAACTTCTTTAAATCTATCAATAAATTTACGCCACTCAAAAAAATAATAATCCATTGATTTTTCAGGTATGTGCACTATGTGTAAATCTCCAGGACTATGGAAGATTTTACCAGTATGAGAAAATGTATTGATTGATTGTAAAAATCCCTCTCCAAGGATTTCTTCGGTTAGAGGAAAATGACGCATACCTTCACCACGTGGTTTAGGTCCCGCAATCTCGCCTTTTTCTATGACCACAGCTTTAAATCCTTGTCTAGCAGCAATAATACTTGCGGTTAATCCAGCAGGACCTCCTCCAACAATTATAAAATTATAGAATTCTGGGTTTTTATTACTCATATCCTTTCCAGACATAATCTAAATTAATGTCAATAAAATAATAAAATTAATTGTAATTTCTTATTAAAAAATTGCAAGGAAAGGCATTGATACGCTTAAAAACCAGCCCATATATATTGCTGGAATTAAAGAAGATAAAAATATTGACCTAGTTCGATGAAAAATAATTATCATGAGCATAATTGCGAATATATTCATTGTAAGGTATGGAATTAGCAAAAATGTGTTGAGATAATGCACAAGTCTAACAGCCATGTAAAAAATAAGCAAAAAACATTGAAATAAATGAGCTAAAAACATATTCATGAAGCTCCGCTTATAATTAAAATCAATACTTTTTTTATGATTTCCGCCATATCCTCTAAATAAATATATTTGGTTGAATAGATTCGAAAAAAATATAACTGTTGTGTAAATTATAGTTGGAAAAATCTCATATAAGGTTCTATAACGATTCCCGATCCATAGAATACTCAAAATTTCGATTGTTATTAATCCTATTGAGGAAAGAATTATAATTAGCAAGTTATTTAGAAAATTTTTCTCAACAGATTGCTTAATACATTTAAAAATTGAAATTATATTGAGATTCTCACCTCTCCATAATAATGCCAAAATGGTTAACATCATTGAACTGATAAAAATACTAATAAAAATTGGCGCACTCAATTTAGGTACCGGTATAAAATATTGCATTCCAATTGCAATAATACTCGTTAAAAAATTGAATATAAAATAGAGGTATAATGGATTTTTATTTTCAATTAATAATTTTAAAGATTTATACTCCTCGGTTCTCTCTATTTTTTTTTGTTTTAAGAAAAAAACATTTCCCAGAAAATAAATAATGAGAATTTGAAGCCCGTATGCACTAAATGATTTTAAGGTTTCTTTAATATAATATATTAAATCTCTCTGAAATACGGGTTTATTCGATAT
>JAHLWE010000320.1 GCA_019058135.1 Promethearchaeota archaeon
AATGAATTAGGAAAATCAATAAAAATAAATTTAATAACAATCTTTTTAATTTTAACAAAAAAATAATAAGCTTAAAAACTCTTAGATGGTTATACAAAAAAAAGTTCAATATTTAATATAATGTGATGATGATTTATGGCGGAAATGCTTACCGATTTATTACAAAATATTTATAAAAGAATCGCTCAGTTAGGCAATGCAATTCAAGGTTTAAAGGAATCGTTAGATGGTCTAAATAAAAATATTGAAGAAAAAATATCCAATCTTTCTAAACAATTTGCTGATCTTAAATTTCAGATAGAAGATGGAGGTACTGCTCATGTTTCCACTTTAGAAAGTATTGGTAAAAATGTAACGATTGAATTAGAAAAACTTCAAAAAAATTTAGCTATTGATTCAATTGAACAATTAATCCAAAACTTAGATTCGTTTTCTAATATCGCGGAACAAACATTAAAACAAGAAAATGTTGACCTCTTAATTAAAGAAGCGTTAGATTCAATTAATAAATTTAAAGAGCAGAAATTACCATCATAGATTTAATTAAAAATAAGAAGAGTGGAGAAATTGACTGAAAATTTAATAGATGAGATGTTAAATAAAATAAATCAAATAACTAATAGTTTGGATATTACAATAAATAAGGTTGGAAAAATGAGTGGAGATATCGATAAACTGACTTTAACTTTTTCGAAAGAAATAGTGAGCCTAACTGAAAATATTCGGTTAATAATTGAAGTTTTAAGGCAATTTCGGGTTAAATCCAATGAAAAATTAGGTGTATTATCTAAGGAAATTAATGCTAAAGTAAAAAAACTCTGGGAAAAAAAAAGCGTGGAACATATTACCGAACAACATCAAAAAAATATTAATATTATAAAGCAGGTCTCATCTTCTGTTACTGATACTTTATATTATACTCAATTACTTTCCGTGGTTCAAAGTATCCGTGAATTAATGGGGAGAGCTTTACAAGCCAATAAATAAAAAACTTTTTATGTTAACATTGTAATTAATAATACTTTTGAAGCGGTTTCCAATAATGCCTAAAGGTTATTTTTTGATTGCTCTAAAGAAAAATTCAGAATTTGAGATTTTGGGTTACTTTTTTAAAGATCAAAAGCGTCAAACACCAATTTCTGATGATTTATTGTTAAGAATAAGAATTGATCATAACTCAAAAGAAATAAATAAAATTACTCTTGAAAATCAAATAATTCTCTCTTTTTTATACAAATTTCACCCAAAATTTCAAAAGTATCTTCAAGGAATAATTGTTGGGCTGTTTTTAAATATAGATGAGGATGCAAAATCATATATTTCTTCCCTACAAACTTCAGCAAAATTATTAGAAGAATTAGATTATTCAAATATTAAATCTCTCAATATCGAAGAAAAAATTGAACACATTTATATTAATTATATTGAAAAATTAAAAGATATTGTTGATTCAGATAATCTAAAAAAATTAATAATAGAAAGAACCAAGACATTATTAAGTGGTAACATCGTAGATAGAAAGCTTGCTCAGGAACTTTTGGGAAAAATTGAGGAAGGAATTCACATTGAAATGCATAAAATTACTAAAAGTGCAGAAGAAGCAATAAAAAATCATGAATATGAGAAGGCTGCAAAAAAATATGATACAGCATCCAAGATGGCTATTGAAATATATGAAGATAAATTGGCTAAAACTTTAGAAGAAAAAGCAATTAATACAAGACAACTCCCAAATATTATAAAAGAACGTGAGGAAGTTGCTGAAAAGGCAAGAAATTCCCTTAAAAACGATGATTCTCATACAGCTTATTTATTATATAGAAAAGCTGCTGATCTATCCGAAAAACTTATGGATTTCGAAAAATCTGAAGAATATTCATTGAAAAGCCGGGCTTTAAGTGAATTTCATAAAATTGATAAAAAATATAAACATAATGACTAATAAGATTAATAAACACGTTGCATTAATCACTGATTTTGGCTCCAATGGTCAGCATTATGTTGCGTGCATGAAAGGAGTAATTTTAAAAATTAATCCCATAGTAAAAATAATTGATATTTCTCATAACATAACTCCGTTTTCTATTCTTGAAGGTGCTTACATTCTAAATTCGACATATAAATATTTTCCAAAAGGCACTATATTTGTAGCAGTTATTGATCCAGGTGTTGGAAGTGCAAGAAAAATGATCATACTTGAAACTTCTTCAGGGTTTTATTTTGTTGGTCCTGACAATGGTTTATTTACGTATATTATTGATAGTGAGGATATTTCGAAAATAATTGAGATTTCTAACCAAGATTATTTTTTAGAACCAGTTTCAGACACCTTTCATGGACGTGATATTATGGCTCCGGTCAGTGCTTATTTATCCAAGGGGATATCTATTGAAGATTTTGGTAATCCTCTTGAAATCGATAATGTAAAAAAACTAAATGATTTAATTCCAAAAATAATTGAAAATGAGAATAAAATTAAAGGAATAATTCAATACATTGATTCTTTTGGAAATTGTATTACAAATATTAAATTAGATAATGAAAATAAATCAAAAAATTTAGGAATTCAATTTCTTCATAAAGATTCTTATAAGATGAATTTAAAAGGAAAAGATTTGGAATGTATTTTTTTGTCTTATTATGAAGAACTCTCATCTTATTTAAAAGTGTCGAGGAATCCTCTTTTAAAGAGAGATTCTTTTAATTTTTTAGAATTAAGTCTAAATATGAAAAGTTTTGCACAAACATTTAATATCTCTGTTGGAGAAATATTTTATATTAAAAAAGATCAATTTAACTTAGTTTAATTAGATGGATTAGATCTCATGGCAGAATTTGATGATCCAGATGAACTTTTAGCATGCATTAAAAAAGAAGATATAAAATATTTGCATACAGGTAAAATAGCTCCTTATATTTTTCCGGAAAAAAGAAAAATTGTACATGAAAAGAATCTATACCATCTGATAGTGCGTATCTTTGCTTTCTTTGTAGATAAGAATGGAGAGGTTAAATATTTAATCCAAAAAAGAAGTAAAAATAAAAAAGTTTATCCAAATTTTTATACGGATTCAGCTTCTGGACATATTAATTACAAGAAAAAATTAAGTTTTAAAGATATTATTCAAGAGTCTGAGAGGGAACTATTTGAAGAGATGGGAGTATTTCCTAAAAAAATCGAATTTTATGCACTTGAACAAAAACTTGAAGAATTATTTGAGATTAGTTATATCTTTATTGCTTTAGTTGATTCTAAAATCCATCTAAACCCTAATGAAGTTGATATTGAATCTAGTCGATTTTACTCTAAAGATGAGCTGAGTCAATTATTAAAAGCAAAAAATTTTATCCCAATATCCAAAAAATTATGGAACATTTTTATAAATATGGATATAATCAACCTTTTTAAAAAAAAACCTGAATTAGATAAAAAAAATCGATGCGCACTATTTATTGGGAGATTCCAACCCTTTCATTACGGACATTTACACATTATTAAAACAATAGTAGAAGAAAATACACAACTGAAAATCGGAATAGGGAGTTCTCAAGAATACAATACAAAAATGAATCCCTTTAGTTTTAAAGAACGAAAAAGTTTTATTACTGAATCTTTAAAAAAAAACGGCATAGATTTAAAAAAAATTACTATCTATGAAATACCAGATATGTATGATGCAAAAAAATGGGTTGATAATATCTTCAAGATTGTCGGTGATTTTGACATTTTATATGCGCCTAATGAGTGGATACGAAATCTCTTTTTAGGAAAAAAGTGCGACATTGTAAAACCAAAATACTATCATAAAGATGAATTTAATGGAGCTTATATTAGAGAACTAATTTTAAAAAATGATAATAAATGGATTGAATTAGTTCCTAAGACTGTTGCTAAATTAATTGTAAAATTTGATGGAATTGAAAGAATTAAAAAATTGAATAGGAATTAAACTCTATGGAACCGTTAGCTATTGATGGATCACTTCTTGAGGGGGGTGGATCGATATTACGGTTATCATCAGGTTTTTCTGTGTTAAAACAAATCCCAATAATAGTTAAAAAAATTAGAGCAAACAGACCAAAACCAGGATTACGATTACAACATTTACGCGGATTACAAATATTGGAAAAACTTACTGACGGACATTTATCTAAATCTTCAGTAGGGACCACAGAAATTGAATTTTCTCCTGGGGATGAGTTTAAGGAAAATTTAATTATAAATGTTGAAACAGCGGGTAATGTTGCTTTATTGCTCCAACCAGTTCAAATTGCATGTATGAGATTAGGTTCCGGAAAGAAAATTGATATTGAAATAAAAGGTGGCGGAACCTTTGGAAAATGGGCACCAGGAACTTCTTTTTTAACAAATGTTCTTTTTAAAATTTATGAACAGGTAGGATATAAAATCAATTTGAAAATACACCGCCATGGATTTTATCCCAAAGGAGGTGCACACTTGCACTTCACAATATTTGGTTCTTTACAACCAATAAAACCAATAGAAATCGTTGATTTAGGAAAAATCAACCAAATAAAAGGTCAAATCATATGCGCAGAACCCTTAAAAAAACCACAGGTTGCAGAACGTATTAAAAAAACCGTAGAGACTGAATTAAAACAAAAATTAAATTTAGAATCCTCTATTTTTACAAAATATGTAAAAGCATATAGTACTGGAGTAGGTGTTTGTTTATGGTCTGAGTCAGATACAAATGCTATTATTAGTTCAGGAACAATCTTGGGAGAAAGAGGTGTTTCGTCCGAAAAGGTAGGAAAACATGCTGCAAATGCAATTATTTCCCATATTAAAAATAATATACCTGTGGATAATTATCTAGCTGATCAATTAATCCCAATTATGTCAATAGCTAATGGAGAATCTCGAATAAGAGTTTCTGAAATAACAAGTCATTTGAAGACAAATTTAGAATTACTTAAAAAATTTAATTTGAAGGAATATAAAATTTTAAAAGAGAGTAATGGAATTCTCGTAAAACTGAAATGAAAACAAATTTGAAATAAAGAAAATTAATTCTTCTTTATGTGAATTTTAAGCCAATTTTTATATTTAATGCTTTTTTTTTAAATTTGATTTTTTATTTTGTCGGAATTTATACATTAAAATTATTTGCAACTAATCAAAAAAATATAATAGAATTAAAGATTATTGCTATTTGAATCGTGAAATTTATATATTAGAAAGGTATAGGTTTATTTAGTAAAAAATTTTTTTAAAAAATAGTATTTTGATAAAAAAAAATTGGAGGAAAATATTATGGCAAAGAAAGAACCTGCAAAAAAAAGAAGTGCAGTATATATCGCGAAAGCACCTATTAGACGCTTAATGAAAGCAGAAGGTGCTAGGTTAGTAGCAGCAGAAGCTCTTAATAAATTAATTGGATATTTAGAAAAAGCGGCAGCTGATATTACCAAAGAATCTATAAAATTAACTAAAGCCGATAAAAGGAAGCGTATTACTGCTTTAGATATTCGAAACGCTACTAGATAAAAGAACACTCAATTTTTATTTAAGTTAATATTCTTTTTTTTTTATTTTTTTCTTGAAATATCGATAAAATGTTAAGTTTTTTGTATGGGTGAAGAAATAAAAATTTTTTCTCTTCGCCATATCACCCAGATATTATTCCCTAATATTATCACGATAACACATCGTCTTAAATATGAACTTCGAGA
>JAHLWE010000321.1 GCA_019058135.1 Promethearchaeota archaeon
CTGGGTGTGAAATTCCTTTTGTACTTATCCCAGGATTGATAGGAATTATTATTACTTCAATTATATTAGTAGGACTAACTGTATTGTATTGGCAATTTAAAAGAAAAGTTGCTTAATTCGAAAATTATTACTATTCTTTTAATTTCCCATAATTTCTTATTAAAATAAATACAACAAATAATATAATTGAGTGAACAAATAATTTTATCAATGTAATGGATTAATAATTTCCAGAATAAATCTCATTTTTTACTAATAGATCATCTGCTTAAATATAATATTAAATCTTTCCATTTTTGTCATAAGATTAAATGTTCTGCTTTATGAGATGGGATTCCGTATAATTCTGTACTTTACATATAAGTGGGAATACTGTGGAAAAACATATTAATTTATTTAATTGATCTTATACTGTTAGTTTTTCATTTTGTGTCAATTATAACTACTAACGGTAATAATTTTAGAAGTACAATAAATGAAAATATATCATTAATTTCATTTTCATTCTCTTTTTCAGTTGACCAGATCTTATTAACATATATAAAAAAATCCTATGAGATCTACTATTCCATTTAAAGCTGAAATTTTTTAAAAGAAAATGGATATTTCAATTTTATACATATAAATAACTAATATCTACAATAATTTATTATGTCGGAAACAAATAAAAAGTATGTACTTTGTCCATATTGTAAAATAAAAGTAAGAGCTAAACATAAATTTGGTTGGCATTTGTGTCTGATTTTCCCTATGATAATCTACGTTATTGATATTTTGATAATTTTTTCTTATTTTGATAATTTTATATTGATATATGCAGTCAATATCATACTAATGTTAGTGTGGCTTATCGTAATAATTCGTAAGGGTCTAAAAACGGCTATATGTCCAATATGTAATATCTATTTAATAGAAACTCCTCAAATCCCACCGCCTACACTTACTAAATTACCATCAGATCAAACAATATATGAAAAACAAAAATATTGCCCAAATTGTGGAAAAAAAATTCTATTAAATGCTCGATTTTGTAGTGGTTGTGGGGTTAGAGTTTTTTAAATAAAAATTAATTAAAAAGACTTGTACATGAGATGTCCGTATCAGAAATTATTAAAAAATATGATATTTCAAAGGTCACTGTCTATAAGCATTGAAAGAACTGGAATATTAAATTACCATCTCAAAAATAATATTTTTTTTCTTTCTTTTACTAATATTTATTAGAATGGAAAAATATGTAGAATTTTATTTAAAACTAATATTGAAACAGAGTAAGTGAAGTTAAAATGCAGTTCAATTGCAAATTTGTGTTTATAACGGGCGGGGTCATGTCAGGGATTGGTAAAGGTATTGTAACTGCTAGTTTGGGTAAATTATTTCAATTTCGAGGGTTTAAAATCTCTGGCGTAAAGATTGATCCCTATTTAAATGTAGATCCTGGAACACTTAATCCCATTGAACATGGAGAGTGTTTTATTACCGAGCAAGTTTGGGATTTTAAGCCAGTACCCAGTTCAGATGAATATATTTATAGAATCTCGGAAATAGATCAAGATTTTGGAAGTTATGAAAGATTTTGGGGAGAAAATATTCATCCTTCTCATAATATTACTTCTGGACAAATTTATTTATCCACAATTTTGCGAGAAAGAAAAGGAACATTTCTTGGAAGAACAGTTCAAATAATTCCTCATTGTACGAATATTATAAAGAATCGATTAAAAAAAATAGCAGGAGAGGAAGATTTAGATGTTTTATTAGTAGAATGTGGAGGAACTGTTGGAGATATTGAATCTCAGATATTTTTAGAGAGTTTCAGACAATTAAGATTAGAATTAACAAAAAGAAGTACGGCTCTAGTTCATGTTACCTTAATCCCATATTCCAGCGTAATTAGGCAACATAAAACTAAACCAACTCAACACTCAGTTAAGGCTTTACAGGCTGCTGGTTTGCAACCTGATGTTTTAATCGGTAGATCTAAAAAATCTTTAGATAATGAAATAAAGGAAAAAATTTCCTTATTTACAAATGTCCCAATTAATGCAGTAATCTCAGATCCTGATTTAGATGTGGTTTATGAACTTCCTTTATTATTTGAAGATCAAAAATTGGGAGATTATTTATGCGAGCTTTTAGATTTAAAAGCAAAATTGGTGACTTATAGCACCGTAAATAATTACTCTGAATGGCAGAAAACCGTTAATCTTTTTAAAAACGCAAAAGAAACAATTATAATTGGCATGCCTGGAAAATACTTTAATATCTCCGATTCATATATTTCAATAAATAGTGCATTGGAGCAAGCTGCAGCTCATGAAGGGTACATTGCAAATTTGAAAATGATTAATATCACAGAAGAAACGGATATTGAAAATGAATTAAAAGAATGTGACGGAGTCTTATTGACACCCGGATTTGGGGAGCGAGCAGTAGAAGGGATGATTAAAACAGCCGAATTTGCAATAGAAAATAAAATCCCTTATTTGGGTATCTGTTTTGGAGCTCAATTATTTTTCATTGCTTTTTGCAGAAAATATTTAGGCTTGAAAAACGCAAATTCGACAGAAATAGACCCAAATACGCCCTATCCAGTTATCGATTTGCTTGAAAGTCAAAAAGAAATAAAATCAAAAGGGGGTACAATGAGATTAGGAGGTCTTCCAATAAAGATTGAAAAAGGAACTAAGTTATATGATGCATATCAAACTGATGAAATAATTGAGCGATTTCGTCACAGATATCATATAATTGAAAAATACATTGATGATGAGGCTAAGCAAAAAGGATTAATTATTTCAAGTAGAGATGAGACTGGAAAAATTATTAATAGTATTGAATTAAATCGTATAGATCATTGGATGGTTGGAGTTCAGTTCCATCCGGAATTTAAAAGCAAACCCTACTCTCCCTCTCCTTGCTACACAGCATTCATAAAAGCATCAATAAAATATAAAAATAAAAAATAGGTTAATTTATAAATTAATTACAAATTTTTTATTAAATCTCTCTTACTATTTTAAGATATAAGAGAAAGTATTTTTGCGTGAAACTTATGAAAAGAGAAGAAAAAATTGAAGAGATTCTAAAAATCATAGAAGATAAAGAGATTAAATTTGCAAGTTTAGAATTCACTGAAATTAATGGGATTGTAAAAAGCTTTGGAGTTAATATAAATCGAATTGAATCAATTTTAAAAGAAGGGGAAAATTTCGATGGTTCATCGATTACTGGGTATGGCTCAATAGAGGAATCAGATATGGTTGCACTTCCAGATCCATTTACTTTTCACATCATTCCATGGAATTCTCAAAAAAAGGATGAATGTGGATTTATATGCGATATATATGAACCTGATGGTAAAAGATTTGAAGGAGATCCGAGATATATTCTTCAAAATACTTATAAAGAAGTTCAAGAAATGGGCTATGAATTTATGTGTGCGCCAGAATTAGAATTTTTCATATTAAGTGAAGAGGAAGCAATCAAGCCTAAAGATTTACGCGGATATTTTGATTATGACCCACATCTTATAGACGAAAAAATGAGAAGAGACATGGCTGAGTATGCGAAAGGATATGGAATTGAAATCGAAACATTACACCATGAGGTTGCAGAAGGACAAAATGAGATTGATTTCAAATATGATACAGCCTTAAAAACTGCAGATCATACGGTTTGGCTAAAAATGATTGTAAAAGTAGTAGCAGCACAATATAATTGTATCGCATCTTTTATGCCAAAACCTTTCCAAAATATTAATGGCTCTGGGATGCATGTACATCAATCTTTATGGAAGAATGGAGAAAATATCTTTTATGATGAAAATGATGAGAATCATATCTCCCAAATCATGAAATATTTTGTTGGAGGGCAAATAAAATATGGAAGGGAAATGTGTGCTGTTTTGTGTAGCTGGCCAAACTCTTATAAACGTTTAGTTCCCGGTTATGAAGCGCCAATTTATTTAGCATGGGGTTTTAAGAATCGATCTCCATTAATTCGTGTACCAAGCTTTCCAACTAAGTCGGGAGCTCGATGTGAAATACGATGTCCTGATCCGGCAGGAAATCCATATTTACAATTTTCAGTGTTATTGGCAACGGGATTAGAAGGGATTAAACAAAAGATTGAGCCACCAGAACCTAGTGATTTCAATGTGTATAAAATCTCTACAAAAGAAATGAAAAAAAGAGGAATTAAGGCTCTTCCAGCGAATCTTTATGAAGCTCTTGAAGAATATGAAAAGAGTGAACTTATGAAAAGAGTTTTTGGTGATAGACCATTCAGAAATTTTCTCTGGGCTAAATTAGAAGAATTTGATTTATACAGGAAAGTTGTTTCTAATTGGGAATTTGATAGATATATTAGAAAATTATAAAAATTCTCAACATTTTTCTTGAAATTTTTTTATATCTTTAAAATTTTTATATTATTGGAATTAATTAGATGTCTGTTAATTTGAATAAATAGTGCTCACTTCCACTGGAATAATACCATTTAAATTATATCTTTATTGAAAAGAATCCCATCTTTATTTTTTCCATTTAACCAATTAGTAATATTCTTATGTTCTTTGGCACTACTATCCCAATAATAAATCAAGATTTGAGAATCAATTGTGATCATAAATATTATTCAAATATTTTTTTAAATTCTATTGGTTTATCAGTGTTTTTTTTTAAATGTTCGCTAAATTCTTTAGATTTTTTAATAAATTCTTCTACCGAAGTAGATTTTCGCATAATGATTGTATTACCTTTAATTTGTAAAAATATTTTTTCTCCTGGTTTAATATTCATTCGTTTTCTTAATTCAACTGGGATACATACTCTACCTTTTTCATCAATTGTTGATTCTATATTCATATTTTATCTACTAAGTGTTCTTAAATGGGAAAACGTTAATAAATTTATTTTTTATCGACAAAAATTTTTACATTAAGAATAGACCGTCATCTGATTAGCTTTATTTCTCCTTATAATGATTTTGAACTGTAATTTTTGGCTTAAAGTTTCATATTTTCATTAAATTGTGTTAAAACGAGTTAATTATTAATCTTTTATTAGAATATAATTTATAATAAA
>JAHLWE010000322.1 GCA_019058135.1 Promethearchaeota archaeon
GCAATTTTTAGTGATGGTTTTATATCTATATTTCTTCTCTTAAGAATGGCAAATTTATTTACAATTGGTATCATAAATCTAGTTTGTTGAACGTATTGTTGAAATTCTTCAGGATACTTCTTCTTAAGAAAGTACTCTTCTACATACGAAAAGATAATCATGAAATATGTAAAATGAACCAAAAAAATTAAATCCGCAACCCGAATACCCCAATCCCTAAAGCCGGGAATGTATAATGAAAAAGGCAAAACGAGAAAAATAAGGGAGAAATTTTGAGGATGGCGTATGATTCCGTAAACTCCCGTCTGAACGAGTCCTTGTCCACGTACTTTTTCACGGACAAGTTGTACAAAAGAGATGACGAATAATCCAACACCTAGAGAAAAAATAATCGATTCAAAGATTAAAAAAGCTACGTAGTACATTTCATCTATTGGAAAATATATATACCCCCAGTAGCCAAATCCCAACAACCCAAAAAGTGATTCAATTAATAACCCTGAAACAAACCCTCCTAAAATTCCCCACATTGGATACAAGATTCCCCAGATAACTGAGATATAAATATCTAAACTAATTAATATTTTCAGAACTTTCTCGGTAATCTGTTTGATTATTCGATATGACAAATTATATATTCCTCTATTTGAAATAAATCAATCATTTTTTAAATAATATAAAATTTTTAATTATAAAAAAATAACAAAAAAAAAAATTTTAATTTGGGAGTATGGCTTGTGTATTTCCATAAATTTTAATTTGATTATTATAATACCAATATATGTCGTATTCACCACCATAATGTCCCACAAATTGGTTATGTCTATAAATATAGGCTTGAGTTGCTTGATAAACAGTTTGATCAATTTCGCAAAGCCTTTGCCAAAACATCATAGTAAATTGATCATTATAGTTCCTCGGTATTCCGACTCCCGCTGCACCAACAAAGGCTGCTGCGCCGTAATCAACAAAAGATTTTGCCATGTAGGGAGTACTAGATGGAGTTTCTGAATAGCCAAAACACACAGTGGCGTGAATTATCATGTCCCATGGATACACATCATAATCACCTTGATGAGACCAAAGAGCTGCAATTTCACTTGGGTAAATCCATTCATTACCCTGCATCCACCATGCAGTTCCCATATCTGGGTAACTATGGGCGTAAATCGCATAAGCTTTAATATCTCTAGAAAATTTTAAATCATAATCCTTGTTGTAATATTGTAAATCACTTTTTATTTTTGATTCACCTGGGACCCTTCGATAAATTCCAACGTCGATTTCGGTATAAGGCTCCCAGTAATAATCAGGTAAATATTCTGCGAGATTTACATCATCAAAATCCGCTTGTTCATGAGCAATACCATATTGTGTAAAGGACATAAGTATTCCAGCTTCAGGATCGTTCTCTGAATCCCGTTGAAATATTTTAATATTATTTTTTTGCTGCACCTTCAAAAAATGTTCTAATTCAATAAAAGATAATGACTTGAATTCTGGGTTCATTAAATTTACTTCACTCATCTCTATAACTTCCATTTTTTCATTAAAGTATGCATTAAATGTTGAATGTCCGCTGGAAATCAAACCTTCATAGCATAGCTGACAGTTTCCACCATCAAATGCTAAATCTATATAGGTTATTTCAGAAAATATATCCATTTCCATGAAAAATCCCTGTAATGGGTCCTCAAGATGGTAACAAAAGGCTTGGGTTCCTGCAAGATCGGTATATAATGTCCCGTAAATTAGCATATCTTTATAATTATATTCTCCAGCCTCAAGTCTGAGAGAAATATCCATGAAATTAAAGTTATTTTGAGTGAGTGTCAGCAATCCTTCTTCATCCCAATCAATAGGATTTTTATCTTCGGCTATTAGTTTATATCCGAATAATGGAAACTCTTGTGAGAAAATATGAAAATCTTCCATGTCTAGGTTAATTGTTGATGTACTTTGGATATCTGGATAAAGTGTCGAATAATTTGATCGATTAAAACCTTTCAGATTCGTTCCAATTACAATTAGGCTATTAATCACAATCAATGTAAATAATAAACTAATTGAAACTATCCTTATTTTTGTTTTTTCCATAGATTTTTCACCAAATTTATTTTTTGACGAATAGAAATTTTTATAATATTTTATTTAAAGTTTTAAATTAAAAATGTTTAAGAAATAATATAAAAAAATGTGTATTTTTTATGTATTTAAAGCTCTAATTAGTGTATTTAAAAACACAATTTTTGTCTAAAATAACAGTAAATTTGTTTAATTTAACAAGAATACCATTTAAAAAAATAAATATAAAAAATCAAATTTATTTACATATGATATTTTTTTATATATGCTTTTGTATATTATATGATTATGATGATTTCTTTAGAAGATTTTATAAAAAAATATGGATTAGACAATTTTACTCAAATATTAGAACTAAAAGACGTTGATAAAATAAATTTTTACAACGATTTCAATCAGATTATGAAAAGTGTATGTAGGATTTTTGATAAATTAACAAACATGCCATCTCTCCGAGGGGGTCAAGTTTTAATGAGTTTAGCAAAATTACAAAAAACTGAATCAGTAATTAATAAAACAGATGTGAAAAATAGTTTGAATATAGATAGAGGGGAAAAATTATTACATGCATTTGAATATTTAGAAAAACAAAATTATATCAAGATTAGAAAAAAGACTTCAAAATTCCATATTGTTAAATTAAATGAAAAAGATAATCCAGATTTTAAATTATTCCGTGAAATTGTTCAAAAATTTTGGGCGACTCCCGAGAATGATAAAAATAAAGCAAAAATTTGGAGTGGTTTAAAATAAAAGTTCATAACAAATTTTTATCAGAAATAAATTTTGAAAATGAAAAAAGCACATCCGAATTCATTAAGAAAATAAGATCTGAATATTTTAAAGAGAGATATCGAACCTTTCTTTATATTATAGTAGTTTTTATAATTTATTCAATTTATTTATTACTTTTTTATCAAATTAAAACAATTAATAAAGGCTATTTTTTAGACCTTAAACAGACTAATTTAATAGATCAAGTAATTACTTGGATTTTTTTTTGCATAACCATTTTTTTAATTTTTCAGTTTTTTAAGTTAATATATCAAAAATTTTCACCTACATTAGTTAATTTTATTAAAATGGAAATTAATAATTTGGGTTTTGAAATTCAAAGAGGGTATAACACCAGATTATATTTTTTTATATTTAATAGTATTTTTATTATAATATTTATCTTAATTAAGATTGGAGTTTCTTATTCCTATAATTATTTCATAGATATATTGATTTTTGGGTTAACTTTATTATATGTTTTTATGGGTATCGCGTTTCCTATTATTTGGGGCATATTACATGATAAATTTATTGTTAAATTGAAAAAAAAATATTATATTCAATTTGATTTTCAATACCAAATTATAAAACATGAAGAATATGAGTCTCAAATCATAAGTATTTATATGACCTCAAATCGATTATGCACTAAATTAAATAAAGAAAGAATTAAATTATATAATGAAATATCAGAAACTAGGTGGCTTCCAAGAAAAGGTAAATTTACTTCTTTATTTTTTGGGAATAACCCATTTTTATATTTCCATGAATATTCAACACCTTTAAATTTTCAAAAACAATTTTTGAATATTGCTTTAGCTATTAGAGAATGGGACATTTCTCATTAATGTGATAAATAATTCTGAATAGCCGAGTTTTCCTAAAAATATCTTGATGGAATGTTCAAGATATTCATCTTCTTAGAAATTGACTCCTTTTTAGGATTTTCAAATCTGATAAATGCTAAAGTTTAAAAAGTTGTCTTTTTATTTATAAAGAAAGAGTTTCTATATAGGAAAAAAGGTAATTTAAATGGAATATGGATATGGTATTCAAAAATTAGGCGAGGAAATTGTTAATAGAAAAGCATATGATCAAAAAAAGCTTTTTATCCATTTTCAAAATTTAGAAAGTGTAAATCCTGAGGATTATAATAAATCTGGGAAATCAGCTTTAACAACTCTACAAGAATTCTGTCAAAATGGTGCCTTGATCGCTTTGGATTACTCGACTATTGACAAAAAAGGTTTATATATTGGGAAAATTGAAGCAGGGACTAAAATTGAGCTAGAAAAAATTGATGGCAAATGGTATAAAACGGTTCAGGTAATGGAATTAAGGAAAAGAACATATCTTGATTATCCACTATTAAATATTAAACCTATTAAACAAACGGTTTGTAAATGGAGGATACTTGATTATAGATTAAAAAATATTTACGAGGAGAAGGAATTACCTCTGGAACCAAATTCATTGGTTGACAAACAACTAGAAGTAATATGCTCCGAATACATGCAGATGTATAAGATAATACACGCGTCAATTCTAAAAATCGGTGGCTCTCAATCGAAAATTGACATATCAGGTATTGGAACTCACGAAAGAAAGGTTTTTGCACAAGTTTCTTTTAAGGTAACTAAAGATAAAATCGAAAAATTAAAGATCTATGAATCACCAAATTCGTTGTTGCTCTATTTCGGTCCTAAAGATGAAAGATTTGAAGACACTTCAATTAATTATATATCTATAGAGGAAGTCTTTAAAACCCTTACGAAGTATCGTTATTCTTCTTATTATGATATGATTCAAGAAATGTTACTAAAACCCAAAAAAAAGTAGAATAAAAAAGGTATGTGAGTGATTTAAATATAATATGAATATAGATAAAGCAATTATCTCTTTAATTAGTAAACTCCAAAAAATCCATTAATAGTTTATTCTGAAGCAGATTTACAGAGTAATTGTAAATATATAAATTATAATAATAAGAGCCTCTTTATAAATAAATATTATATACTAAATAAAATGGAAAAATTTCAAAAATAATCTGGAAAAAATAAGACTTTAAACAATTCAGACTGGAAAAAAATCCTACTTTTTATATTTAAAAAATGAATCATTAAAAATTCTCAATATATCAGAATTAATTGAAAAACTTTAGAAGTAGTAAAGAGTAATATTGACAGCAATTTGAGCACAATTTAGCATAATTCTTTAGTTTTAATCTATAAAATCTTTTTCCAGATTATTATTTGCTGATAATTTATTATTTTTATAGTAATAGGAGAGGGTAAAATATTCTATTTATAATCGGTCTAATCTATATCGTATCGGGAATAATCATCAGCAGATATTAGTGCGGGCTTATCGATAAGAAGAGGGATGGATAAGGTAAAATCGGACCCTAACTATTCGAAGCAAAATTTTATTAGGAAATATTTTTATTGAAAAGGTTAAAAATATCTATATTATTAGTTTTTTTATATAATGGATTAATTCAATTCAAAATCATGATTCGTATAAAATCTATTGATGCTTTCAGAGGGTTGTGCATGTTATATATGATTTTTATGCATATTTTTGAATGGTGGATAATACCTTCAGATATTTGGGTGCATACAGCTGGCAGAATGATGATAGAGTTTATAGGAGGATCAAGCTTTCTCTTTATATCCGGGATAAGTACTACATTATCGATAAGATTAAGAAAGGAAAAAGTAAAATCTGACCCGAATTATTCAAAGCGCGTATTTCTCAAAGAGTATTATTATAGAACATCATTCTTTTTGGCTGTAGGTTTGATTTATAATGCTGTTACAGTTCTTTGGCTTTGGGGAATATGGGGACTTTGGAGTTGGTATATTCTATTAACCATACCTGTTTGTTTAGCGATTGGTTACCCTTTAGTAAAATTACCTAAAGTTTACCGTATAATTTTAGCATTTCTTATAGTTTTTATTACTTATCCTTTATTTATTGTTCTAGAAAGTTTAAAAGATATTGATGGAGGTTGGTGGATAATTTATCATTTACTGTTTAATCCTCCATGGGAAGACCCAATTTTACCAATGTTTTCTTTTTTCTGTTTAGGTACAGTGGTCGGTGAAGTTTTCTATGAAATTTATTCAATTAATGATGAAAATTTAAGAAGAACTTTAATAAAAAAGAAAATTGTGAGTAATTTTTTGTTCTATGGCACAATTCTAATCTTAATTTCAATAATAAGTTCGATATATATATTTAATGACCCAATCTCATTTTTAATTAGAGGTTCATTTACTTGGATAATATATGCAATTGGCTGGGATTTAATTATAATGGGGCTTCTTACATATTTACATGAATTCAAATTATCACCAAAATGGAAAAATCGCTTTTTATTTTATTTCTCGTTCTATTCATTAACAATTTATTTAGGCCATAGTATCGTAGCTTTAATTTTTTGGGATGTTTTTAATATGTATAACTTCTGGATACCAACTAGTCTCACTGTAATTCTATTCTGGCTGATATTAAAGATTATGTATAAGAAAACTGGATCAAAATTTTCGTTAAAAACTGTTATATCAAAAGCTGCAGTTTATTTATCAAAGGATAAAGATTAAGAATAGATTATGCCACTAAGATGATTTTTTTGTTTATTCAAAAAGGTAAAATAATTGAAAAGGTTAAAAATATCTATATTATTAGTTTTTTTATATAATAGACTAATTCAATTCAAAATTTTAAAGAAAAATTTGTAGAAAGAAATCATGCGTCGTATTAAAAGTGTTGATGCTTTTCGAGGTTATTGTATTTTCGCTATGATTGTTTGGCATACATCCTATTGGTGGGCATCGCCTTTACATTCTTGGGCGTTAATACTTTTAAGATTGACTACGGAAGTTATTGGTGCAGCTGGTTTTCTTTTTGTTTCAGGAATTAGTTCGGTTTTATCAATAAGAAGAAGGATGGAAAAGGTAAAATCGGACCCAAACTATTCGAAGCAAAATTTTATTAGGGAATATTATTATCGATCTTTTCTTTTTTTTTTATTGGCTGTAATTTATAACGCAATAACGGTTATTTACATTGCGGGTTTATTGGCGCTTTGGAGTTGGTATATTCTTTTTATAATTGGCTTTTGCTTATTAATTGCCTATCCTCTCATAAAGCTGCCAAAAATAGTCCGTTTAATTTTAGCAATATTTATACTTCTAATTTCTTATCCAGTATTTGATTTGCTAGAAAGTCTAAGATATACTAATCTTTTTTGGGAGTTAATATATCATTTCATTTTTTTTCCTGCTCATGAATATCCGTTATTACCATTTTTTACAAATTTTTGTTTAGGCACGATAGTTGGTGATATTTTCTACGAAATTTATTCAATTGAAGAAGGAGACTTAAGAAAAACTCAAATAAAAAAGAAAATTGTTAGAAATTTTGCACTTTTTGGTACAATAATAATCATTGCTTCAATTCTGAGTAATATTTTTATATTTCATCATGATATTACCACTTGGAGAACAACCGAAACAATGGGAACAATTTTAGGTGTAGATAGGAGCGTGCTTACCTTAATGTTATGGGTAATTGGTTGGGATTTAGTCCTTTTTAGTTTGCTAACATATTTTCACGAATTTAAATTTACACCAGAATGGAGACATCGATTTTTATTTTATTTTTCATATTACTCGCTAACGTTGTATTTTTTACATGATATAACAGCTCCAATTTTTTGGAATAGGCTTGACATATACAGCATCTGGATACCAGTAACTATCACCGTAATGGTATTTTGGTATATGTCAAAAATTATGTATGAGAAACTTGGATCAAAATTGTCATTAAAATGGCATATCTCGAGGTTTGCAGTATATCTAACGAAGGATAAATCTTGAAAAAAAAATTATAATGTACGATAAAAGATATTTTTTAATTAAAAAGAATTTTTGAATTTATTATGAGTGAAAAAATATACGTAGTAAAAACTTCGCCGAAAACAGTATTAAAGGATTATAAAAAATTAATGCACATGGCGAAATATCAAGATTATTACAAAAAAGAAAAAAAAACAATTATTAAATTAAATCTCTCATGGAGTAAATTTTTTCCAGCTTGCAGTTCTCCACCATGGCAAGTAGAGGGTGTATTAAAAACTATGATTGACGATGGTTTCAATCCAAGGAAGCTTTTTCCTTGTGAAAATAGAACAGTTGTAACAAATATAGAGCTTGGTCTTAAAGGTAATAAATGGGAAAAAATAATAGAGAGATACAATACATGGTTTGTTCCTTTAACGAGAGTAAAATTTGTTTCCTATGAGTCTCTAAGATCTAAATTTATTAATTTAAAAAATAAAAAATTATTTGTTTTGGATTCAAAAATTTTTCCAAAAGGATTTAAAATCCCTCTTTTCTATTTCGGAAAAAGTATTATTCACTTACCTACAATGAAAACTCACGGACACACCGGACAAAGAGGAGGATCTTTAAAGCACACTATGGGTACTTCAAAGCATGGAGGAATAACATGTGCTATGAAAAATGCATTCGGGGGATTACTTACAAAGAGAAGACATTTTAGTCATCAATATATGTCTGAAGTTCTTGTAGATTTACTAATAATTCAAAAACAAATTCATCCCAACATACTTGCTGTTGTAGATGGAACAGTATGCGGAGATGGAGCTGGACCGAGAACAATGATACCTAGAATAAAAAATTATCTACTTGCAGGATATGATCAAGTGGCAATCGATGCCGTAGTATCTCATATGTTGGGATTTGAACCACTTTCCCTACCAGCAATAAAAATGGCTCATGATGAAGGGTTAGGTTGTGGTGATTTCGATCAGATTGATATTGTAGGAGAAGATGTTTCTAAAATTAACTGGAATTTTCGTGTAAAAAGAAGCTTGGTCATATGGGGTGATCAAATGACCCGAAAGGGTTTCTTAAGATTCTTGGAGCCCCTTCTTCACAACGAATTATTTTTTATGGGACCGATAATGGCTTCTAAACTTTTTCACGACTTATTTTGGTATAATTGGACAGGGAGGAAAAGAATTAATAAATTTTTAAATTCAGATTGGGGAAAATTATTCCAATCATACCAATAAAACTAAATATAATTAAATTCAAGAATCTAATAAAAAAATTTAATATATTAAGAAAATAAAAATAGAATTATCTAAATTCAAGAAGAGTGTGAATTTAATGTCTCAAAAAAGAAAGATTATTGGCTCAGAAAGTCAAAAAAATATAGTAAAAATGTATTCCACTTATGTAAACAAATATAAAGCATCTTTTTTTAAAAAATTGGGTTTTGGAATCGTTCAAGGTGAGCGAGATCGCTTTCATGTGAAGATGTTAGAAGGAACAAGGAAAGGGCAACCTCCACTAGATTTAATCGATTGCAGAACGACTGGAGGAGTTTTTAACTTAGGGCATAGACATCCGGAAATAATAAGGGCATTAAAAGAGGGTATTGATGCGGGTCTAGATATCGGAGATCACCATTTAATAAGTGAGCAAAGATCTTTACTCGCAAAACAAATGGCGGAACTTCTTCCCGGAGATATTTCTAAAACTCAGTACTGTGTTGGAGGTGGAGAAGCAATAGATTTAGCCTTAAAATTAGCCAGAGCTATTACGCAAAGGAAAAAGATTATTTCAGCAAATAGAGCTTATCATGGGGTAACAGGGTTTGCTTTAGGGGCTTGTGCTTCAAATTTTAAAGACATTTTTCTATGGGGGCCATCTGATTTTGTACAAGTTCCTTTTGGGGATATTGATGCTATATCTAAAGTAATAGATGAAGATACTGCAGCAGTGATTTTTGAAACCATTCCGGCTACTGGAGGAATTTTAATTGCTCCGGAGGGATATTTTGCTACAGTAAGAGAGTTATGTGATGATAAGGGAGTCATAATGATTTCTGATGAAGTTCAAACAGGTTTAGGTCGAACGGGAGAACTCTGGGGGATTTATGGTGGGTTATATGAACGCGAAAAAGTTGTTCCTGATATAATAGTACTTGCTAAAGGAATGAGCGCTGGTTATTATCCCATAGCCACTTGTAGTTATAAACCTTTTATTGAAGAAGTATTTAAAGATGATCCTTTCCTACATATAAGCTCTACTGGGGGTTCTGAGCTTGGTTGTTATGTTTGCAGGAGGATGCTCGATATAATTTCTCAACCTAAATTTTTAGAACATGTTAGAAAGATGGGAAGGGAATTTAGAGATGGTTTAAACGAGCTTAAAGAAAAATATTCTAATATCATTATAGATGTACGGGGCAGAGGGCTGATGTGGGGGATTGAGTTTATTAATGAGGTTTATGGGCAAGTATTTACAGTTTATATGATTAAGAATGGTATATTTGCGGATTACTGTGGGAATAATAAAGCAACAAATAAGTTAATGCCCCCATTAATTATTGAATCTGAAGATATTGATGAAATTTTAAAACGTTTAGATATTGCGTTAAGTGAATATCCTTAAAAAAAAAGAGGTGCAAATTTAGATGAAAATAAATGCAGACATTATAAAGGAACTAGAGAATACAATTGATACTATACATCCAGAGCGTGGTAAAATCCCAATAAAAATTCTTGGTTTTGGTGAAATAAGTTTAGTATTTGAACTCGTAGATGATCCTGAAAAAATAGCTTATAAAAGGCTTCCTATCTTTGATTCTGAGAAACAAGTAAAAAGGCATATAAAAGCTTACAAAGAATATAATAGAATCTTAAAGGAGGATATAAGATTAAATATTCCAGATTGTGATGCTATGTGGGTAAAAGATCAAAAAGGTAATATTGTATTGTATTGTGCTCAAGAAAAAGTTCCTCCTGAAACGATCGGAAATAAAATTATTCACGAACTTAGTAATCATGATGTGAGAGAGTTAGTCTTATTTATCATGGGAGAATTAAAAAAAGTTTGGGACTTTAATAAGAAAAATGAGAATATAAAAGTCGGAATAGATGGACAAATCTCGAATTTTTCTCTAGCGGGATACAACCCGAATAATCCAAAAGTTCCTGAAGATATAACATTAATTTATTTAGATACAAGTACACCAATGTATAGAATTAATGGAATCGAAGCTATGGAACCTGAACTATTTTTAAAAAGTGCCCCATCTTTTTTGAGATGGCTTCTTAAAGCCTTATTTATTCAAGAAGTAATGGATCGTTACCATGATTGGCGCTTAGTTACTATTGATTTAATTGCTAACTTCTTTAAGGAACAGAAACGTGAACTAATTCAGGGATTAATAAAAATAATTAATGATTTTTTTATTCAAGAAGCTGGAGAATTCAACATAGAATCTATTACATTAAAGGAGGTTCAATCATATTATGATAATGATAAAATGATTTGGGAAATTTTTCAAAGGGTTCGAAAATTCGATCGTTTCATAAAGACAAAACTATTTCGAAAGAAATATGATTTTTACCTTCCAGGAAAAATCGAGAGATAATTTTAATTATTTTAAATATTTTTTAATCATTTCAATTTCTAATAATTGTTGGATATTCTCCAAGATAATTGAAGGATTTTCTCTTTCTAAATCTTTTTTTAATCCATGTCCCGATAGAATGGCAATACTATTTATCCCCGCATTTTTGGCACATTTAATATCTGTGGGTAAATCACCAATAAAATAAACTCTACTTTTTTCAATTTTGGAAAATCCATATGTATTTTTAATCATTTTCAATGCAAGTAAAATAGGTAAAGGGTTTGGCTTCCGGGAGGGAGCATCACTCCGTGACATTATCACAGCGAAATATTGGCTTAAATTAAACTTTTCAGTAAAAAAAGCTAATCGTTTCTTTTGTGTATTTGAGACGATTCCCGTGGGAATATTATTTTCTTTTAAGATTTTTAAAACATTTTCTAGATTTGGTTTGA
>JAHLWE010000323.1 GCA_019058135.1 Promethearchaeota archaeon
GACGATTGGAGCTGAATATATTTGAAATGGTGAAGGATCATGAGTATGATCTAAAACCCATCGAAATTTAGGTGTCCAGTTAGGTTTTATAGAATATTTTTTCATCAGATGACTCAATTTTTGTGATAATGGAAATGTGAATTTATCTAAGGAATATTTTTGCTTTACACCCCATTTTTCAAATAATTTTTTATTAATATTTGCGGAGATTAGTTTTCTCGAAGGAAAACCTAATACTTCAGAACAATACAAATCTAATTCAAATGGATTATCAGCGATAAATAATCGATTTAGAGGTATTGGAAAACAAATATGAGGGCCAAATCCTATTCCAACTTTAGATCCTCCTATTATAGATAAATTGGGCCTCATAACTCGCCCAGCAGCTGCAATAACCCCATCTAAATGTCGATGAATATGGTATATTCCTTTATACCATTCTGATAAGGCTCCAAACATATTTTTTTCTGTCAAACTTACACCAGTTTCCCAATGATTTTTTAAAGGACATACAGAAATAATGAAATTATTTGGTTCTAACATAATTTTTGGAATACTTATAGAATGCGGAACTCCAAAAGCAAAAAAGCGCACCTTTTCGACAGAAGATAGATTTATGAATTTACAAGATTTTAGAACCTCTTTATATCCTCTTTTCCTAAGAAGTTTTTCTGTGATAATTAGAGAAATCATATCTGCTTCGCATAGATAAATGGCTATTCCCGTATCTCCAAAATAATCAATGAGTGATTTTATTATTTCTGATTCAGTATATGTTGAAGTATTTCCAGTTACTCCCCCTCCCATATTAATTTTAATTAGAATTTTTGAAATTGTGGGCAACTTTTTATTAAAAGGAAATTTGGATAAAACCTCGGAAGGATCACCACAAAAATACTTTATGGACCTTATGAATATCTTATTTATTTTATCTATATCATAATCTCGAGGGCTTATCTCTTTTCCAAATAACTTACCCGATTTTGAATACACTTTATAATAAGGCGTATCAATAATAACTTTATCATCCATTTTTCTCATGTGTTTTCATAATCTAGTTAATAATATTCAAAATGAAAATAATAGAATAAATATTTTTTATATGCTATTTTATAACATTGGCGATGTAAACAGATTATCTTATCGCAAAATTCATAACTTTCCAATATAATTTCTCTTATTTCTGTTGAAACTAAACAAATTAATAGTTTATCTAAATCCCGAATGTTTTCACCATAAATATGATAATTATTGATCCCGTCTGCGGTATGAAATTAAAATTTATCTATTTGTCAGAACGGCTGAATAAGCTTTTAACAATTTCCAAGTCAGGAAGAATCGTTATAATGTGTGCTGAAATATTTTGGTTCAGATGTCACCGCAGATGGATTGCAGAACAGTTAGTAATAGCCGGACATGAAGTAATTCATATAATAGATGATACAAAAACATATCCTCATAAGTTGCGCAAAGAGATTCAGGAGGATTAAATTTAACTATAAACTCAACTATTTTTTTTGAGTGTAATCTTCATCCAAGTATCTATTAATCCCATTTGATAACTATCCTTGAATTTTGTTTGATCTAAAATTTTTTTAATTTGGGTATTATATTCTTCCCATGCAAAACCATGTAGCTTAGGGATACGGCTTGATATCAAATACCGTAAAAATCCATATTTTCTTATTAATTTATTTACTTCCTCATTAGGAAGGTCAGAACATCCATCATATATCCATCCTTCTCCATCACTTTTCAAAACGCGGTAATATTCATTGAAAACTTTAACTGGATTCTTCCAATGATGAAAGGAACCTGTACTTACAATAAAATCTATTGAATCATTTTCAAATGGTAGCATAGTAGCATTACAAAATTTAAATTGTACATTTTTAATACCTCTTGCATGACCTGTTGCAATCTCTACCATTTTCTTACTCAAATCAATCCCGTAAATCTTGAGCTCTGGTGCCCTTTTTGCTATTTCTATTGATAAAAACCCCGTTCCTGAACCTATGTCTATAAGAATTCCCTTTTCTATTCTTTGAATAATAGTTAGGGCAATTTTAGTTTCTGATTTGCTTAGAAGCTTTTTTATAAAAGCATTATAAAAAATAGCACCCAGAGTAGGAATTGCTTCAAATTTTACTTGTATGTCCCTAATAAATTTAACAAAACACATTTGATAATCCCTTTCTTAATGAGGAAAGTCTAACAGATTCTACTACTTTTAAGTATCTTATGTTTTTAAAAGTTCCTTGTCAATTGAATTTGTATAATAAAAGATTCTAAAATCTATTTTTTTTGGTTTATTAAATCTTGAATTGTAATCTCAGGATGATGATATCTCTGTGTTTTTAAAGTTTCTATACCGAATTGAATAGATTTTTCAGGGCAAAAATTTATACATGCTAAGCATTGCTGACATTTATGCTGCCATTGTGGTATCCCCTCTATTAGTATAATATTATTTACTGGACAAACTTTTTCACATATACCACACTTGTTGCAATTATCATCGGCGTAGAATAATTTATCACTTTCATACACTTCCTCTCGAAATTTATTATTAAATCTTTCACTCCTGCTTACTTCTTTTTCAAAAATATCTTGATTGAGATTTTCTCTTTTATCCTTTAAAATTTCAGAGATTAATTCAACTTCTTTAATTGCCTTTTCGAAAAACTCTTTTTGACGCTCTTCTGAGTGAATATCATACGCAATAATATAATTATTGGGCATAGTGATATAAAATCCAGCACTAAGCGTTTTCGCTTTCGTTTTTAAAATCTTCTCTAACTGTTGTAAAGGCTGTTCGTTAATATCTCCAGCATACGTTATAACCAAAAAAAAATAATTGGATTTACTAAGATCTATTTTGTTTATAAAATCATACACTATTTTAGGCAATCCAGAATAATATAGGGGAAAAATAAAACCTACTTTTTCACTCGTCGATGCAAGGTTTTCCATTTCCCAAACCTTTGCAATGGGTATAAGTTCACAGTCTTCTAACTTTTCGGCAAGAACTCTCGCAATCTTTAAAGAATTGCCCGTTCCAGTAAAAAAATAGATTGTCGTTTCCATATATACTTAAAATGTTCTCTTCTTTTAGAGTTTATTAAACTTTAATCTAATTTTTGGTAAGAATTCACTTCTTGTATAATATATGTACATCAACTTACGATTAGACATTTTATAATCTTTTGGATTTATTATCGCTTTATTTATCATATTTTTCCCTCAAATATTCTTCCGAGTTTAAGAAAATTTCACAATCACAAAATCCGCCAGATTTTCTGCAATCTTTTAAAAACTCTTCTCGTTTCTCTTTGGGAATATTCATTTCTTCTAATATTATCTCTGCATTGGTTAAATCACGTCCATTACATCCATTGATTTCTAATAATTCTTCTAATCGATTAAAAAATCTCTCTAAATCTTTTTTATTCATTTGCAATTCTCCAATTAATTAAGAGTTTTAGAATAAATAAGTTATTCAACAATCTATTTATAAATTTTGTCGAAATTTAATTTCACACTCGTTCATAATTTCACTATTATGATTTAAGTTAACTTTAATAATGTAATCAAGTTACGTTAAAAAACAATACTTAAAAATAAAAAAATAAAACTCAAAATTAATAAAAAATTATGATATTCACCTTAGGCATGTGAAAATTAAAAATGATAAATGAAAAAGAAAAAGACTATTAC
>JAHLWE010000324.1 GCA_019058135.1 Promethearchaeota archaeon
GATCTAAATCCTTCGAAATATCATCCTCAACAATCTTAACTGGTTCAACCATAACTTGGTTTGAACAACTTTAATTCAAAAAGAGATATATCATCTCAATATTACTATATATGGAAGTTTATGATTAAAATTTCAAAAATAATTAAAACGGTTCTCGGAGAATAGATTAGATTAAAATAAGTAATTAATTCTATAAGCTTATATGGAGATTAAAATTAAGTTTGGATTTGCTTCACTTATTATTATTTTATTTCAATCTACATTAAAAATATCTGGAGTGATTCTAACAAATAGTTTAGCTTTATTATCCGAAACATTGGATACAATAACGGATATAGGGTTTATTTCTTTGACGATTTATTGTTTATTCCATAGTTCAAAACCTCCTGATTACGAACATATGTATGGGCATGCTAAAATTGAACCAATTGGAGCATTACTTCAAGGTATCATCTTAATAAATTTATATGGTTTATTGATCTTTTTCACAATTCAAATTTTTATTGAGGGAATTTTTTTGCCTTCTAATCCAGATATAGGTTTAATTATAACAATCATTTCTTTCTCAGTGAATTTAATATTTTCTCGAATTCTCATCTGGCAGGGTAGACGTCGTATGAGTCTTATTTTGGAGATTCAGGGATTAAACTTGTTTCAAGATTCAATACGTTCAATTTTTGTATTTGTAAATTTTTTATTTGTGATATTTGGTATCTTATTTACTGATCCATTATTCAGTATCGCTCTTTCTCTCTGGATTATTTTAAGTGCTCTGAAATTATCCAAGAAGAGTATAAAAGAGATTTCAGATACAAATCCATTTAATTACCAAGATATAGAAGAAATACGCCTAAAAATTTTTAATTTAGAGCATGTCAAAGCTGTTGAAGATTTACGTATACGTTCAATCGGCAAGGAATTATTTTTAGAAGTTGGGCTCTTAGTAGAAGATCATATTTCCCTTATCCACGCTTATGAAATAAATATAGCTATTAATGAAATGGCTAAAAGTTTTTTTCCTAATTATGATTTGAAATGTATCATTGAGATGAATCCCGTTGCAGGGGAAGGATCATTAATCGAGAATATCATTAACTTGATATCTTCAATGATCTTAGAATTTCCTGGTATCATCGATGTTAAAGATTATGCCCTTTTTACTTTAAAAGAAAAAAATTATCTTTCTATTACATTAGTTGTTGATGATAAACTTACTCTCAATAAAGCTCATGAATTATCTTCAGAATTTGAAAAAGTTTTAAAAAATCGGGTACCATTTTTAACTAGAATTACAACCCATATTGAAGCTATACCTCTGGTTAAACCATATTCTTTTATTCAAATTACGCAGTTAGAGATAAACCCTCAGAAAATACAAGAAATAAAAGAATTAATCGAATCTATTTTAAAAGATTGTCCATATGTCAAAGGTTATCATGGATTTGAATTTTTTACCACTGGTAGGAATTATATACTAGAATTACATATATTTTTTGATGGTTCGTTGAATATTTCTCTTGTTCACGGTTATCTTGCGAATCTAGAACAGAAAATCCGAAATAATATTAAAATTAAAAATCTTCAAGATATTATTCTCCATTCTGAGCCTCTAAGCGGACGAACGGATGGAATAATGTTTTAAATCTTATTTTAAAAAAAGATTTTATAGATTAATTTAGAATGGAAATTTATATTGAATTAAACCTATTTCTTTTTGCATTATTTTAATATCCTGTTGAATGCTCTCATTAATTGGAATTCCTACTTTAACTCTCTCCTTTTCGGCTTCAAATTCTTTTTCTCCGGCTGTGTAAATTCTCTTTTGTCCCGGAACCTTTTTTGCGCTTCTTAACCCTCTCATAATATTTCCAGCGGTTTTATTGAAGGTTTTTAAAGGAATAAAATTTTCGATATTAATTGCTAAAAAGAAATGTCCAACTTTTAGAGTTGTCTTTCCACCTTCTTCGATCCCAATTGTGTCTCTTAAATAAATTCCATCTTGTAGTGCAGCTGAAAGTATTTCTACTAATGTTGCATATCCATATCCCTTGTATCCACTAGTTTCTTCTCCCTTTCCACCTAAGGGCAATAAAGCCGCAGTTTTATTTGCTAGATCTTTTAATACTTTAGTTGCATCTGTTTCAGATTTCCCTTCACTATTAATCACTACACCTTCTGGAAGCGGTTTCTTAATTCTATCATATACCTCTACTTTACCTCTTTGAATTATTGAAGTGGCACAATCTATAAGAAAGGGAAAGTTTTCATCTGTTGGTGCACCAGCAGTTAATGGATTTGTACCTAACATAGGTTCTACTCCAAAAGTTGGTGGTACCGATGGTCTAGCGTTTGTTACAGCAATTCCCATCATCCCTTCTTTTATTGCCATTAATGAATAATATCCAGCGATTCCAAAATGAGTAGAATTCCTTACTGCCACTGCTCCGAGCCCGTATTTCTTAGCTTTTTCTATTGCTAATTTCATTGCGTGATATGCAATTACATGTCCCATTCCAATCCCTCCATCTATTAAAGCTGTTGTAGGACCGTCTTTAATAATTTTAAATTCGGTTTTTGGATTATAAATACCAGCTTTTATCCTATCATAATACATTTTCATTCTTTGAATTCCATGCGACTCAATCCCTCTTAAATCTGATGTTATTAACACATCTGCACAAATTTCTGCATCTTCTTCTGGCGCTCCTAACCCAATAAATACATCTTTCATAAAATTTTTAAGCGTACTTGCATCAATATATTTTATTTTATCTGGCATAAAAATTCATATTCATATATTCTTTAATTCCTAAATTAAATACAATTAATTTAAAGAAAATTATTTAATACCTAATATTTATCATTCTAAAAAAGAAATAATAACATTTGATTTTTAATTTGTTAAAGAGTATCATTATTTTTGAAAATTTACTCTAATTGGATGTAATCAGCTTGAACACGTAAAAACTCGTCCAAAATATTTTCCGCTTGGGTCTGACTATCTACAACTGGATCAGCTAGGAGTGCTTGTAGTGCGACCTCCTTGGACTTGGTGAGAATTGCTTCAACTACAAGATCCTGTACTGACGCTTGGGTTCGTAAAAGCGCTGCAAGACCTTTAGGATAATCGCCGAGTTTCACAGCGTGGATGCCATCCTTATTCACGATCGCAGGACATTCTACTACAAGATCCCTTGGGAGATTTGTGATGACATCATCATTTGGAAGATTTACGGAGAGTTCCTCATAATTTGCATCTGATAAAATCCCCTCAATGATAGGAATAGCGCGTTCATCATCAGGTTTTAAAAGTTTTGAAAATTTTCCTTTCTTAATAAGCCGGCGAATTTTTTTACCCTGATTTAGGGTAATACTTTTATATCCTTCTATAAATAAACGGACATTCGGAATATCAGCCTTTTCCCACGCCCATTGAATATATTCTCCGTAATGTGAATCCGTTGTATATGGAAGATATCCATATTTTTCGAAGATATATCCGATGAGATCAACATCGAGTGATGTTAGGGTTAGAAGATATGCAGAACCTTTTACCCTAAGATCGGGGTAAGCGTCCTTGTTTGTATCTCGATATTTTACATCTAATATGACACCAAAATGATTTAAACCACCAGTTTTAATCTTTAGATTTGAAAATGGAGTGTCGAGAATTTTAGGAAGATGTGTTTCAGCGAATTTAATCTCATGACAGAGTCCTACAAATTTAAGAGAAGGGAATTTACGTTTGATTGCCAAACATACTCGACTCATCGGGTTAGAGAAATTGATGAATAATGCATTTGGGCAGATCTTTTGAACATCCGTACAAATTTCCAGAATAGGTGGCACAACCCTTAAAGAATGAAATAAACCGCCAGGACCACCATTTTCACCAATAATCTGTTTATTACCGAATTTACGTGGAATTTCATAATCTTGATCCCATAACCCAAAACGTGGAGTTACTTCGATGGAATTGATGATAAATGTAGCATTCTTCAGGGCATCTGGTCGATGAGTTGTAGATTCCAATGTAAAATTCAATTTTTTTTCATCAATCACAGAATTACACGCTTGAAAAGCTAAATCTAATGATTCCTCATTTATATCATGAAGACAAATCGTAGATCCTTCTAATACTTCACTAGCTAAGATACTTCCTGCCGATCCCAACCCAAATTGTAAGGATCCCGCCCCAATTAGAACTATTTTTTCTTTACAAGGCATAAAGTAGTTTTAATTCAGATCTTTTTAAATTTTTTGAGCTTTAAATTTTCTTACATAAAGATTTGTTTTTCGTAAAAATGTTAAACAATAGACATCTTTAGAAAATTAAAAATAACAGAAAATAAAAACAGAGAAATATAATATATTTTAATTAATTCCTATCTGAAGAATTTGCAGAATATCGTCGGTGGATTATTTTTTTTTTGGCTTAAATTCAAATTTTTCGTAATCAATAATAAATTCATTATCTATGTCACTATATTTCTTTATCGAATACAATAATATACCTATCTCTTGTTTTGTAATTACTGGAAATTTATAATTAATTGCTTTATATTTAACATCTTTAACTTGCTTCTTATATCTTTTAATAAACTCAACATGTTGTAGCAATCTTTTCTCATTAATTAAATCAACTAATTTCTTAGTTTTTTTGATATTTTGTTTAAATAATGCCATAAATTCTGAGTTAATCTCGTACCCTATTGAGTTTCTTGTTGAAATCATGGCAGCCAATGAAGTTGTTCCGGTTCCCCAAAATGGATCTAAAACAGTATCCCCATAAATAGAAAACATATTAATCAATCTATATGGAAGATCTATTGGAAATGCTGCTGATCGCTCTCGTAACTTTTTTTTATTATAATCATTATTTAGACTTTGAGATACCCCTCTAATATCTACCCATAGATCCGAAAACCATTTATTCCGCTCTTCCCAAAAATATGCACTATTATATCTATATTCCGACTTAGGTGGGATTTTTCTTTTATTTTCCCCCTTTCTAAGAATTAAAATATATTCATGTTCGAGAGTGATATAGGCGTTAGGGGGTAGCATTCCAGATCCTAAAAATTTTGTAGGACTATTTGTAGGTTTTCTCCACAGAATGCAAGGTAACTCAATAAATCCATTATTTTGAAAAAAATTGACTATTTTAACATGATTAGGAAATAGTTGGAAATTTCTGTTTATATTTCTTGTTGCATCTCCAATATTTATACAAGCGATCCCACCTAATTTTAAAACTCTTGCAGTTTCTTTCCAAACTTTATCTAATTCATAATGCATTAAGTTAAATGCTTTTCTACCCTTCTCTTCTTTTAATGCTTTTTCTATCTCTTCATTTAAGGATGAAAATAATGAGTCCCACATTTCTATCATGGGATAAGGTGGAGAAGTTACTAATAAATCTACTGTTTCAGATTCTACTTCGCACATATCAGAAGAATTTTTAAAAAATATTTTATGAGTAGTTTCCATTATCAATTCTGAAGTTAAAAAGATTAAAATTTATTAATACAATTAAATTTCTTCCAATTATTCATAAATAAATTTCTATTAAATCTTTATTATTATCAATGTCTATTTTATTATCAGATAAATGTTTTTTTTTCAATAGGAATAAAAACCTTTTTGTGTTTTTAATCCTAATTCACCTTTTTCAACCTTTTCCTTAAGAAGTTGTGGTGGTTTGTCTCTAGGATCTCCGCTTTCTTTATAGTAAGACATTTCTATATCATAGACAACATCAAGTCCAATAGCATCCATTATTTTAAAAGGTCCCACTCCCATTTTAGTATATATTTTCCATGCTTTATCCACTTCTTCAATATCTGCATATCCCCCTGCCCATATTTCCAAACATTCTTTTTTTACGGCTCTCCACACTCTATTAAATACAAAACCAAAACATTCTTTTTTTACAATAAGAGGTGTAATTTCTATACTCTCAAGCCATTTTTTTCCTTTTTCGAAAGTATCATCGCTTGTTTTAGAACCTTTCATTATATCCGCCATTGGGATTGAAGTTAAGTTATAAAAGTGAATATTTAATACTTTATCCTTTCTTTCAACAGCATCCTCAATCCTTGAGACTGCAATCGATGAGCTATTAGTAGCAATTATTGCATGAGTTGGAGTTGTTTTATCAATTTGTGAAAATATTTCCTTTTTTAATTCTAACTTTTCAGGTACTGCTTCAATGATAAGATCTGCGTCTGCTACAGCTTCATTAAGCTTTTCGTGAAAAGTAACCTCTCCTTGTATTTCATTACGTTTTTTCTTTCTTGTTAATGAATTTGCTAATTTTTCACATCCTTTAAGATTCACATCATAAAAACGTACAGTATAATCTTTTAATGCTGTTTTTCGTATAATCTGATCCCCCATAAATCCAGCTCCTATTACTGCAACAACATTTATTTCTTTAACCATATTTTATTTTCACCAAAAATTACTTTATATTTTTAATAATTAGTAATTTGATTAGAGTCTTAAAAAATATATTTTAAAAAAATTATGATAAAAAAATCATTTAAAATGATTAAGATAAAATTAAATAAACAATTCAATTAAGATTTAGTTAATTGTTCAATATAACTTAAAAAATAATCATTTTCTTTTTCGGTTCCTACTGTTACTCTTATATATTCTGAACCTAATTGTTCAGATACGTCGTGAACATAAATTCCTAGTTTTACTAAATTTTCAGAAATGTTTTGAATACCAGTTTTCATTAAAATAAAATTGGTATAACTTGGAAAAACCATAATTCCCATTTTTGAAACTGAAGTTATTATTCTTTTTTTTTCCTTTTCAATTTCATTAATATATTTTTTCATGTACTCCAAATTTTGTAATGCATTAATAGCAGCTACGACACTAGGATAAGGTAGCATAATTTCCAAACCAATAAATTTCTTTTTTATAGCATCTCCGCAAAGAATATATCCAATTCCAGAACCTGCTAAACCAAAAGACTTACTTAATGTCCTTAAAATGGCTAAATTAGGAAAATCATTCAACAAATTTGCATAAGATATTTTTGAAAATTCGAAATATGCCTCATCTATTAGAAATATCACATTTTCATTTTCCAAAACAGTCTTAACGTCTTTTTTATTTAATAGCAGACTTCCAGTGGGATTATTAGGATTATCAAACACTATCAAAGTTGGTTTACTAATTTCATCACCAAATTGTTCTAAAGAAATCTTAAATTCGGGTTCTCTTAATTTGATTTTTAATAATGGTGAAGAGGTTTTTTGAGCAGTATTTGTGATTAAAATGAATGTTGGGTCTGCAATAATTATCTGCCGATTTCTTGTAAAAAGATAAATGAATTCTTTTATCAATATATCTGAAGCTGAACTTAAAATTATGGAATCTTGAGGAACTTTTGTATAATCAGAGATTAATCCAATTAATTCTTCTACTTTGACTTGGGGAGTATAACGATTTATATTTTCAATACTTTCCTTTACAGGGTCAATAATTTCTTTTGGAGGGGGCTTAAACATTTCATTTTTATCTAATCTAATTCTCATATTTTAATGTCCTTTAATAATAAATTTAACATTCTATTTGCGTTATGAGTTCTTCTTTATATCCAATAATTACTTTAGTATAACCTTTTAGCATATTATCAACTTTTATATCACCAGTATCAACTCTCAAACACATTAATCCTTTCATCTTATCTGCTGTTGCTACAATTTTTATTTTTTCCTTTCCGACTTTTGAAATGATTTTTGGTGTTAATTGTTTATTTCCTCTTCCAAAAATGAACCCTTGCCCTCCGATAGGGGAAACTATAATTTCTACATTATTATATTTATCAAGTAATCTTAGAATACCTTCTTCATTTAAATCCTCTCCTACTCGCTTGTTATTATATATAGCATCAATTCCAAGTAGAGTCTTGGGTAAGTTTAACGCATCTGTAATTGTTTTAACAGTTGTACCGGGGCCCATTAAATATAAAATATCATCTTTCATGTTTTCAATTACATGATCGGCAATTTCTACTTTATTTTCCGCTGCAGTCTTATTGATTTTTGAACCTATTTTTCCTGATTGCAATAAGCGCTTGACATTTGGTACCTTTAAATAACCATATAATCTCGAATCTAATATGCCTTTTCTGAAAGAATCTTCATTAATATCGAGAACTTCTTTTTCTTGGGTATCTGTTCCTTTTACAAAAGTATCCACCATTTCCGCTGCTGCTCTAGGATTGAGAGCAAAAACAGAACTAAACATTTTTACGCCAGATGGGATAGCAACTACAGGTTTTGCCAATCCAATAGCATCAAAAATATCTCTAGCAGTTCCATCACCTCCACAAAATATGAGTAATTCAATATTTTCTTCCAACATCATTTTTGCAATTATTTTTGTATCTTCTGCTGAAGTGTCCTTGCCAATTTCGCCAATAGTATTAAATCTAAACCCCTTATTTTTAATAAGATCTGCACCCATTTTACCAGGGGCTACAAGGAAAAAAATATCTTCTTTATTTTCTAATTTCAATAATAACTCATTAAGTCTTTTTGGAGTTATTGGCTGAGCTCCCATTTTTATAGCTTTTTTATAAATATTGCCATCTGTTCCTTTTAGTCCTACACTTCCTCCCATCCCAGCGATTGGATTTATTAATAGTCCAATTTTTTTCATGTTATTAAATTTAAAGTTAAATTAATTCTAACTCTATTGATTGTAAATTTTGAACATTTTTAATAGTCATTGTTAAAACTTAATATTATTGTTAATTTCAAAGCAATTTATACAAAATTTTAAATTGTTAAATATTAAGTGGATGTTTATATAGAGAAATTAGATTTATACTAATCAATTTAGAGAGGTAAGAATTTTATCCTATTAGAAGGTAAAAAATTATTAATTAGACATCCAAATAAAGTGCCCATATTAATTTTTATATAACTTTTTTTAAGATATTTGAGTAAATCATCATTCTTCTGAATGTGATTTACCATTAGGCCATTCTATACAGAGTCTATTTAGAGTATTGGTACGGAGTTTATCTCTTGGAATTCTTCTTCCAATAAATCTCTGAAAATATTTAAATTGAATCGCACTATACGGTTTTTCTCGGGGAGTTCTTGCGCTTTCAATAAGAAATGTTTATGTTCTGTTTTTTGCAATATAACGAGCGAAAATTGAGCCGGTGGTCCCTCCGTCCGCAATAATAATATCATATTGCTTAGTATTTATCCCCATAATTAGTAATAATGTTATTATAGTGCATATGATTATATTTCAAAAGTGTTTAATTTTATAATATAAATCCTTTAAAATAAAGATGAAATCATTATGAGTCAAGAAGAAAAAAGTCTATGGAGTAAAAGCACAACGAAGAAATTTTTACTTTTTTCCATGCCAAAATTTTGTACATCTATTATCATGGGATTTGCTGATATAACATTATATACTCTTTATGCTTTGGCTTATCAAATATCACCATTTCTTGTTGCTCTGGCTCTAGGATTGGGAAAGTTAACAATTGCTACGTCTCAATTTTTTTTTGGTTGGATTAGTGATGCAAAATATACGCGGTAGGGAAGAAGAAAGCCATTTTTCATTATTTTAAGTCCAATTCTTTCAATATGTTTTATATTATTATTAATGCCAAGTTTAATGATAGATCTTAGTAGTCAGAACGCTGTATTTATTTGGTTATTAATATGGTATATAATTTTTAATATAAGTTATGCCGTTACAACACCATTTTCAGCTTGGATGACCGAGCAATTTGCGGTTTATGATAGACCTAAAGCATCCCAATTTGATAATACATTTAAATTTTTTGGAATAGCAATAACGACTGTTTTTTCAATGTTAGTTGTTACAGCTTTAATTGATAAAATAAAAGAAAACCCAGATATTATTCCACCAGATTTCTTTTATTGCGTAATAATATTTGGAATTCTCCCTGTAATATTTTATTACTTAGTTACATTTTTAATGCCTACAGAACCTTATTTTAAGATTGAATCAAACATATTTCAGAATTTAAAGACAATTCTTAAAAATAAAAATTATATATTGGCAACTCTCATGATTGGTATTGCTAGTTTAGCTTGGACGCAGGTAGGTTCACTAATCTTACCATTCACAGAAGTAGTCTTAGTTTTTGAACAAACATATTACATTATAGCAGCAGCCGTTTTCGTCTTAGGGATACTATTTTTCTTATACATATGGAGGAGGATGTTACGTAAATCCGGTAAGAAACGAAGTATGTTATATATTTTTTTATCATCTATTATTTTCCTCCCATTCACTTTATTAGGTTTGATACCGATGGAATCAACTTTTATATATGGAATACTTTTTATCCTTGGAATTGCAGGGAGTCTTGCTGGATGGTTTTTACTTCCTCCTGTTGTTATATCAGATATTACTGAAGATGATGAAAAAACAACAGGTGAATTAAAAGCTGGAATTTATACGGGTTTTTATTGCATACCTCTAAACATCTTCCAAGCTTTGGGTTTAATTATTATGGGGATTACAATAGATTTTTCGCCTGATATTACCGTAGGAACTTCAACTTTTTCTATAGGTTACGTTTTGTGGGGCCCCATATGCTCTTTAATATTAATCGTTGCTTATTTATTTACTAGAAAATTTGTTCACCTCGATTTCGAGTGGGGAAAAAAAAAATAACAATAATTTAGCAATTTTTTTTATTTTTTTAAAAAATTTCATGTTTAATAGTTTCATACATAAATGATATTAGAGAAAGAATTTCTAAATCATTTTCACTGTATATTTTTAAACTCATGATAAAAGATTATTTTTAATAAAACTATAATTAGATAATTAAAAATCTGGTTTTTTCATCTTAAAATCTACTTTTTGTAATTGAACTTTTCTATGTTTCATACAAAGTTTTGCAATTTTTGGGCGAATTACACGATTCGCAATCCAGAACTCTTCTTCTCTAGTTAAATTTTTATCATAAAAATTATCTAACTCAAAAGAGGTTCCAAATTCAATTTTTAATTTAAATGGCAAAGTAATCAATGGAAAATATATTGGATCAGCAGGACCGTGTTCTTGTTCAATTGAAATTAAGATCGGGCTGGCTTTTTGAAATCCAATCATGGTTGCTGGCACTATTGGGACTTTATATTTCAAGGCAATTCTAACTACTCCAGGGAAAAACTTCCAAAGAATATGGCGATTTAAGAAGGTTCCAGAATTTCCTTCTGGAAAAATACAAACTAAAGAAGGATATTGGCTACCTTTTTTATGTAAATAAGGATTTATGTATTTCCATCTAATACCTCCATGTAGCCATAAAGGAATACCCCCAACTAAAAAATATCTGCCCCATAATGAATTTATATAATGATATTTATCCCAATCTAAAACATGAATATCTCTTGTTGGATGGCAACAACTCATTGCATGGTTATCCAAATCATAACCTCCTTCATGATGTGCTGCAATAAGAGCTGCACCATCCGGAATATTTTCTAGTCCAATAACTTTCAACCGATGGTAAAATCTAAAATACCACCGATAAAATAACTTTTGAGATCTCCTGTATGTTTCAATCTTCATTAAATTCATAAAAGAAAATTGTCAAACCTATTTATACGTATATAATGATGAAAGAAACTACTTGATTTTATTTTTTTATTATTATTTTTAAGTTATTTCAAAAATAAATAGATTTTTTTAAAATTTGAGAGAGATCTTTCAAGATTATTGTAAATCACCTCTCTTTTTTTTTAAATTCTGATAATTTTTACCCATAATTTTACTTATTTTTATTTTTTCCCATGGTGTTGATGGATGATCTCGAAAGGCTAATTGTCTCGCCCATTGTCTTCCAAATTGCCAGACATCTTTACATAGTGCTTCAGCAATATCTGGTTCTTCTTCGATCAAGTTATTTTTTTCTACAGGATCATTAATCAAATCATATAATTCGTCTCTCCCACCTTTATCTCCACGGTTATCAATAAATTTCCACTTAGGTGTTCTACATCCAGATCTTACTTGAAATGCACCAATAAAAATCATATCGTGAATTACATCAAGACCCGAATCCTCATTCTCAATTGCGGGATACAGGGAAAGGCTTTCCATACCCCTGACTATCCTTACTCCAGCAGTTTTTAGCAAAAAGCCGGATATATCTGGAGTTGTTAGAAGTGCATTAATAATACTTCCTCTGTTAAATCCTGGTCCCTTCACGATGAAAGGAATTTTAGCCAATTCCTCATAAATTGGTACCCCAAATTTCCTTATAGTACCATGCTCTCCATATGGTTCTCCATGGTCACTAATAACAATAAAAACGGTATCTTCTGTTAATCCTAAATCATCTATTTTTTGAATTACTCTTCCTACTTCCATATCAGACTCGAAATTAGTTGCATGTACATGAGCTAAGAGATTTTTCATTACACCATCTGGAACCCACGCTGCATTAGAAGGAGGCATGGGGCAAATTCCTGAAGATTTATCCAATAAGTATTCAAATGGTTTTAAAAATTCTTCCTCTGCTAACCAAGGCTCATGAGGTTCAAAATGATCAATCCATAAAAAGAATGGGGCTCGTTTATTTTTTAAAGAATCTAACCAATTTAATACCATATTCGTAACAAATGCTGCTCGTCTAATATTTTGTGTTTCCTTTAAATAAAGTTCATTAGCCATTGTTTTTATGAAAATATTTTGTTCTATATTAAGAGTTAAATCACCTCGTTCGCGATCCACTTCTAGATCTTCTTCAATCCAAAAATAATCGTTTAAGTTAATTTTGGATAAAAACTTGCTTGCTCCCGGAACTTCAAATTGAACTTTTCCATAAGGAGAATGCTTAAATATATCAAAACCAATATGACAATTATTAACCTCAGTCGTCATTGGACTATCCCCAAAAAGAGCAGTTTTATAACCTTTCCTTTTAATAAATTCAGTTATATGTAGATCATACTCGGTCATAGGTTTCCAAGTTCGATTTGTATGAGTATATATTCCCGCCAGCAACGCTGTTCTTGTAGGAATTGTTATGGGATATTCAGAATATGCATTGATAAAATTTATTCCATCTGCCGCTAATTTGTCAATATTTGGTGTTTTGGCGATCTTGCAACCATTACAACCTAAATAATCCGGTCTTAGTGAATCTAGCATAAAAACTATGATATTAGTTCGTTTTTGATCCATTTCGATCATATAAAAATCTTAAATTTTTAAATTTCACTAATTAAATTCATAATGATTTCTGCAAGTTTAATGCTTTTATCGCAATTTACTTTACTAAATATCTTTCTTAATTCATAATCAGCCTCTACACGATAAGAAAACAAAGTTTCAAGACTGTCAGCAATATCTCCTCTTTTGAAATCCTCTTTTAGACACATTCTAAGATCAAGATGCAAACGTTTAGTATTTAAAAATCTAAAACCCAAATTTTCTAATTTATTTTTTGATTTTAAAAAAGCTGCATAATAAGCTCGTGATATAGATGTTCTAAATTTTCCTTGTGTAGGTAAATTATCATGCATTAATACTTTATTGGCGATTTCTAAAAATTCCTCTGGATCAAAAAAATAACTCAAATTCTCACCTATGATAAATCGAGTTTTATGTAAAAGACCTTATTGAATCCAATAAATTTATTTTTTACTTCTTCTGAACTTGTTTCTATAATAGTTTCAATTCTCTTTCTTATAAATTTACCAAGATCATACCATATTTTTATTTCATCTTCAAATGAAATGTTTTCAAATTTCAAAAGAAGTATTATTTTCTTAATACTCGGAACTTCAAAATCAGTTTCAAAATAAATTTTACTTTTTAATGGTAAATTTGATAGGTTAGGAAATTCTTTTAATCCAATTTCAATTTCATAAATAAATTTTTTAAAATGGTTATTCGAATTCTTTTCTTCTTCTATATCTTGAGATAAGACATTTATTGCAATATTTTGTTCTACCTCTTTCATAATTATCTGTTTAATTTTAGATTTTTCTTCTATTATCTATGTTATTATTATAATTTATTTTATTTATTTCTGTTTTAAATTTTGTATCAATAGATCTATTTTAATATTACGTCTCTTTTTTCTTTTGGTAATTTTTCACTAGCATACCTAAGAATTAATCTCGAAAGTGTTTTTTTATTCTCCTCTAAATAATTAAAAATTATATTAGGTTTATATTTTGAACATGTTTTAAGCAACCATCCTATACCTTTTTGGATATAATCTTCAGGATATGAAAGCATTTTTTCTACCAAGTTAAATACATAAGACGCATCAAAATCTTTTTTTAAAGAAATAATTTTTAATAAAATAACCATAGATGCACGTCGAATCCATAAATTTTCAGAATAAGACCACAATTCGATAATTCTTTTCGCTAACTTATCATTTTTTACGAGAAATGGTCCAATTATTCTTATAACACTGCTATCACATAAAGCCCAGGTATCACAAGATTCGAAAAGAGCATCATGAAATAAATTAATAGTATGTTCGTCAAACTGTTTTTTAAACCGATTAATAAAAAAAAATCCAGCGAATTTTTCATCGTTGATATTAGATTTTAATAAAATTTTAAAAATTTCAATTGAATCATCAAAAGATGCATTGTTTTCTTTAAAAACATCTCTTACTATCTTTTCAATCTCAGATATTTTAAGAGCATATGTATTAAAATTGGGATTACTTGAATTAAGAATCTTTAACATTCGCTCTTTTTGATCTTGAGTTAGCGTTCGAACATTTTCCTTTAATTTAATTTTAATTTCATTTGTAATTTTTTGAATCATAAGAGATCTTTTGCAATCTAGTCATATGTTAAAACTTTATCCAATAACAAGCCCTCGTCATCTATTCCCATTTTTTTATATAAAGCAATTGCTTTTTTATTTTTGAAACTTGTAGTAATGTGAAATGCCGTAGCCTTTTTGGATCTTGCTATATCAATCAATTCTAATAAGAGTTTTTTGCCGTATCCTCTATTCTGAAAATTCTTTTTAATGAAAAAATTTTGAAGATATGCACTGTAACCTGCATGTCCAAATTCAGGATAGATCCAAACATCCCCAAATCCTATTAATTGATTATTATCTTCCACAACGAGTATTGTATGATATTTATCATCAAATCCCTCAATCATTATTTGTTTAATTACATCTTTATTTATCTCTATTTCACCAAAATCACCTTGGTAAATTTCATCAATTGCCTCTTCAAATAAAACAGTTAAATCCACTAAGGTATCAATATCTTCCTTCTCTGCTTTACGAATCATAATTTTAAGTCTTATGTTATTTTTAAATCGAGAAAGAAATTTTCTTAAGATTTTCTTCTGAATCTGCTTTCCCGATAATTATACAATTCTTTATATTAAGATTATTAAAGTTTAAAGAACTATCTTTAGCAACAACACAATTTTCCAAGTTAATGTTTGCTCCAATCTTTACATTATCAAGAATAATACTATTAGTAAGTTGGACAAAATCACCTATTTCTGAATTACTTCCAACATAAACGTTTGGTCCTAAAAGAACGTCATCTCCAAGTTTTACTTTCTCACTAAGATATACAGGTTCAATAAAGGTGGGATAATCGCCGATGTAATTTTCAACATGAAGCCCTTTAAATTGCGTTTTAAATAAGTCTAACATTAAATTATGGATTTTTGAAGCATCAATTTCTTGATTATTTGCTAAAATTTTTCTAATAATTTCCAATTTTTCTTTCAATTTCTTTCAATCCTTCTTTTTATTTGTTGGCTATAACACTCCTAATTTTTAAACAATTTTGTATCTTCAATGGCATTATTTGTCCATATTATTTATTTTAATACAAAATTACTTTCCTAAACCAATGATTTCAATTAATTTATTAATATTTTCTCCTGTTTTTGCACTTGTAGTTATAACTTGAATATTAGGATTAATTTTTTTTGCATCACTTATCATTTTATCTATGTTTGTTTCTAATATCTCAGCCAGATCTATTTTATTAATTACTGCAATATCGGACATTTTAAACAACATTGGATGCTTTTCAATAACCCATTCTCCCTCTGTAATTGAAACAATTGTTATTCTTTTATCTGTGCCCAAAATAAAATCAGAGGGACAAATTAAATTTCCGACATTCTCAATAAAAATAAGATCATAATTATTCAAATCCTTATTTTTAATTATCTGGTTTATGTGATAAGCGTTTAAAGCACATTCTCGGCCGGTATTTATTTGGATTGACTCCGCATTGTGTTTTTCTATTCGATTTGCATCCACTCTGGTTGTAACATCACCGCATATAACTAATATCCTATATTTTGAAGCTAATTTTTCAAGTATTTTTTCTATTATTGCAGTCTTGCCAGCTCCAATTGCACCGACTATATCAACGGATTTTATATTATATTTTTTAAATTCTTGATTTATTTGGTCAGCTAAAATTTCATTTTGTTTCATAATATCTTCTTCTATTTGTATCGCAAGTTCCCTTTCTTTTCCTTTTGTCAATTTATTACTGTCAAGTTCCATAAACCTTTGAATCTCATGTTTTTCTTTATCCGACATTTAATACAACTACTTTTCTGTAAAAATTTTGTATTATAATTACTGTTTTTATGAATATTAGGGTTTAAAAAAAATTACCTTATTATTTAGATAATTCAAAAATTTTTTGTTACTATCAAATAACGTAAATTTTTGTCAATCTCAATAATTTTCAAAAAAAAGAAAATATTCGATTTTATTGTATCATACAAATAATTTTTTTGGCTTTGATTATTAACCAATTAAATTGTATAATAGATTTCATACCAATTAATGGAATATCAATTTTTTGAGCAATAATATAATTCATTCTTATTTTAATATTCTTTAGGTAATTGTGAAATCTCATCTTTATTAATTTTAATAGTTTTTATCGGTGTTTTATCAGGCTTCAAAATCTCCACTTTACATAAATAATTATCATAAGTAATAGCCCCAAAAACAGTATAACCTTTTCCTTGACTTATCTTTTTTAAGTTTAAATCTTGAATTATTTTATCATCTAAACCAAAATATCCAGTAAAACCAGTATAAAAAATGCAAGATTTAATTACATTAATATTTGTTTTTGGATTAGTAATTCTCACCAATATTAAAGGGATATTTTCTTTTTGACTGATCCTCCAACATCCTATAAGTTGCAAGTTAAAATTTCACTCCAGCAAACTCATTTTGGAGATCTTTAAGTTCTTTTTCAGAAATCTTAAGATTATCAATATTTTCCATGTCTTTTTTAAAATCATTTAAACCTTTTTGACTAAAAGGACCAATTATATAAGGAACCATTCCAAAAAATTGAGAATTATTAATATAATTTCTTAAGGCTTCTCTTAATAAATCATTTCGACTAGAAAATAACCCTTTTTTAATCAAATAATCAACTTTTTCTAAGATTTTTTTTGGTACGCTAATTTGAATTGTTTCCATAAATATCATAAAATTTAATTCAATCACTATAGTAATTATATTAATTTAAATTAATAAAATTAATTGCTTTTTTAAAAAAAAAAAAATAAGAAAAGAAAAATTATAAATTCATCAATAAGCATAAAGATATTGTTATTTCTTCATTTCTAATACCTTTCTAAACTTTTCCAGCATTTTTCTCGGAGTTACGGTCGGTCTTTCATATCTAGGTAATGTTTTTCTTATTCCAAATAAGTATTTTGAGATATCTTTAAGTTTCTCAACGTCATATCGTCCCATCATTGCAATCGTTTCCATTTGAGGGCTACCTCCACCATGCAAACCAGCTACCTGCATTAACCCAGCAAGATCTGAAACAATCATATTTTCAATTCCGCGCATACAACGATAAATATTTTCGGGTTTTACTTTTGGATTTCTTTTCAAATATTTCATAGCTAATTCACCAACCTCTTCAGAAAAGAAAGAACCTTCTAAAGGTAAGGTTGCACATAAACCACCGGCTAGATCAGCAACAACTTTATATTCATTATAAATTTCCTCACCAGCAAGTCGTCTTCCTGCATTAGTTAAAATCTCATCCGGAATACAAGTTCCTGAGGGTGCGATTTCAGAATGATACGCACTTGCTTCCCCTGCAGCAAATACTAGCTCCGCTGTACCAATTAAATGAGATAATTTATCCCTCACATGGGAAGTTTTTTCAATCCCATTATATTCCGCCACCAATGCTGCAGTACTAGCAAGCACTTCAGACATAGCTGGCTTACAACCCGTATACGAATGTCTATGATAATGGGCGAACATTAATGCCAAAAAACCAGCATATGGTGTTTGCCGAGGATCGCTGTGACCATTCAAAAACACCCTCTCATTGGGCACAAATACGTCATCAAAGATTATAAAAGTTTCTGCATCCCCAAGCAATAATCCTGGAGCATCCAAACCATGCTTGCTTTTTTGAAACCAAGCTGGTCTGGTAAGTAGTTTCACACCATCCCAATCCCCTGGTAATGCAAATGCAACCGCATAATCCTTATCTTCTGGGCCCATAAATCTTGTAGGAACTGCAATGAGCTCGTCAGCATAAGGTGTGTTTGTAATACTTATTTTACACCCTCTAACAACGATCCCATCTTCTTTGGTTTCAATTACCCTCAAGTATTGATCGGGATCTTCTTGCTGATGGGGTCTCTTTAACCGATCACCTTTAGTATCTGTTTGTGCACAGGATGCTACTAGATCATTTTCTTGAAAATATTTCATATATTTCTTAAAATTTACATAATATTTAGTTCCAAGTGCTTGATCGCACTCATATGTAATCACGGATAATGCGTTAAGTGAATCTATTCCCATACACCTTTGAATACATCCTCCTACTCTATGACATAAGACCCTGGTCATTAGCTGTTTCTTCAATAGATCTTCCTTGTTTTGGTGAATATGAGTAAAACGATTTATTTTTTCGCCAGTTAAATGAGATGTAGCTACACATAAATCTGCAAATTTTTCATCATGTGCTCTATCGAAAGTTTGGTGTATTATATTCATTCCCCCTCTTAACCTTGGATCGGATCTATCAACCTTCTCATCACCAATATAAACATTTGGCTTCATTTTTAGCAATCTATTATAATAATCCTCGAACGTTTTCATTTTTTTAATATACCTCCTTTACATTTTTTAAATAAAAAATTTCTTTTTAAATTAATATAGTTAATTAAAATTATCAACTCAAATGTTAATAAGTCTATTTTTTTTATTGAGAATAAGAAAATTTACATTGTAATATTACAATAATAGGCGATTTGATATATGTGAAATATTACTGAATATTTAGAAGAATTTATAAAATGTAATAGGCTTGCTAATGCACATATATTATTTGTGTATTATTTGGATATTCTCTGGATCACATACAAGTATAATTTAGAAATAGATCTTGATATTTTTCGAGTTTAAATATCATCATAATTCAATTTACTATAAAAAATTAGATTTAAATAATTTTTTAAAAAAAAGGTTGTGTGTTAGATTGAAACTGTGGAAAAAAGGTCGGTATGACTTTAGAACCTCAGTAGAGGAGACTATGGGATGTTTACACAGAATGGGGGCAGTTGAGAGCTCACATCTCTCACAGTATTTAATTAAAAAGTATAATTTGTCTTCATTAGATCAGGTTGAAGATGTAAAAAAGCAGTTATTGAGGGGTAATATTTTAATTATTAATGTATCTACTATTTTGGGGGATCAAAATGTGTCAATAATTGATTTTAAGAGATCTATTGACCAAATAAGGGCGGAGATTAATTTAACAGGAGGATCTATAGGAAGAATCGGAGATACTTATTTAATAATTACACCAAATAGTCATATAAAGATTTCCCACTAAATAATTCCAAAGCGAAAAACTAAAAACCATAGAAATTTTAAATATAATAGAGTTTTTGATTTCAATTCTTTAGTGAGTGAAATTTTTGGATATTAAACAGCGGCATTTTATTCGGTCTTCTGAAATAAAAGAAATTATTTCACAAATTAAAAAAACTTATTCTCAAAGTTTTGTTGATAAAATTTTTCCAAAAAAATCTAAGGTTGAGAGAATCTTAATTGAACATGGCGATGAGCTAATCGCAATTAATAATAAACTTAGCTTGTGGAAAAAGGGAAAAATCTACATTCCTATACTGTCCTTATTATTAGAAGATAATTTAGGATTAAAAACCATCGTTGTAGATATGGGTGCAATAAAATTTGTGACTAATGGTGCTGATATAATGCGTCCTGGAATAACTAAAATTGAACCTTCAATCAAAAAAGGTAATATAGTCAGAATAGCAGATGAAACTCATGATCGAATTCTGGCTGTTGGACAAGCTACGTTTGATGCGAGGGAGATACAAAAAAAGACGTCCGGGAAAGTTGTTAAAAATCTTCACACTATAAAAGACCCGGTCTGGAAATTCGCAAAAACCTTTAATTAAAAAAAAAAGAAATTTAAAAGTTAAATTCCACCAGCTTGTGTTGCCATTACAGTAATAACGTCTTTCTTTGGATGAATCCCGACTTTGGTAAATTTAAGATTATCAGGAAGAACTTTTCCTTTAAAAATAAACTGGATTGCTAAGATTGGATTGAGTTTATACTCTCGTTGAACTGTTTTCTTTATTTCTGCTATGCTGTTGTTTGGATCTACTTCTATTAATTTAATTGCTTGGTCTGGGGGTACCCCAGTAAGTCTAAATCTATATTGCGTCATTATTTTTTCAGTTTCTTTTATTTATTTTAAGTCTAAATTAATATTTACTAATTATTTTTCAATTTGGATTGTTTTTTGTTATTTATAATTTTTCAAAAGAAATTATAGAATATTTCAGTTAATTATGGGTAATCGATACAAATATTTAAAGTTTAGGTGTTTAGTAATTATCTTTTTGTTCAATTCTTTAGTTTTAGTTCGAACAATGGTATAATTTTTATTTCTATTTTTCTTATTTTATTTCATGAGTATTTCAAATGAAAAACAAAAAATTAAAGAAGAAATATTAAGTCAAAATTATTTTAAATCGATGGCCAAATCTGATAGAATTCTTTTTGTTCTTCGGACTTTTGGGCCACAGAATTTTACTTCATTAAAGGATCTTTCAAAAATGAGCAAATCAACGGTTTCGAAATATGTAAACCTTCATCTCCAGAAAGATTATATAGAAAAAAGATTATTTAAATTAAAAAATAACCAAAGAAGGCCAAAATATGTCCTTACTGAATCTGGCAATAAAATTTCAAAGGAACTTTTTGAAAAATTTGATGATAATTTAATTTTAATGAATAAAATTAATCGCAGTATTTCGAAACTATCACAACTAATTCAATTTTATGAGAATATTTCTGTAGATGAATCAATAATTAATCGAATAATTAGGATTATATCAAAACTAGGAGATCGCTTTTTTAATTTGGAACAGAATGAGGATTTATTTATGTCCCTCTTTTTTATGTTTTATAACTCCGCTCTAACACCGAATTTTAGATTTGAACTTAAGGAGTTTTGTAATTTATACAAGGTAAATGAAGTCAGCATTGATTATCATATCTATAAAATTATGTCTAGTAATTTAGGATTTCATTTGTTTGAACGAGGAGATGATAAGTTCTTTTTTCATACTGAAGATCTTTTAGGAACTATCACCTTGCGTTTAATAAAAGATCTCCTTATAGAAGAATTGATACATTTTAATATTGGGGGAAAAACGAGAATTGATGATTTGGATAAAGTTGCAGAAGATACAGCAAAATCTCTTTTAAAAATGGGGCTTATCTGGGGTAGAATTAAAAAAGAATTTGAATTATTAATAGAAAAATTGTTTATCAAAATGGCATTAGATATGGGATTCCCTAAAATCAATTTAATAAATTTAATTCTCTCTTCAAAAAAATTTAATGAAAATAAATTACCAATTGACTCATTAATTAAAATTTTCAATGGTTCTGAGGATTATGTTGATTTAAATTTGGTTCCAAGCAAAATAAAATCAGACGAAAAAATTAAAGATATTTCTGGAATTAAGTTAGAAAGAGCAGTAGGGTTTTGTTCTTCTTGTGGACAATTAATTTTAAATAATGTTATCCAATGTCCTGAGTGTAAAAAAAGAATCAATAAAGATTATTTATTAATGGAAATTGATAAAGCTCTTAAATTAAAATATAAACATCAAAAGGGAACTTAACGATATAAATAATTTTATGCGATAACTTGCGAAAATTTGGATAAAAAAATATTTATTTTTTTATTTCATTTTATTAAAAAGACAAAGATTTTTTTGATTTTAAGATTTTAGTTATTTATTCAATAATGGAATTAATCCGATGAAATGGAATAAAATTCTACTTTTAGTGGCCAACTATAGATGTACGGGTTATGATTTTTACGATTCTGCATTCCCACCGTTAGCCCTTGAATATATTGCGGCTTACGTGGAGGACTTAGTCGATGTAATAATTTTAGATTCTAAAGCAGATAATTTGAGTTTAAAACAGATTAAAAAAAAAATTAAGGAATATGGACCTGACTTAGTAGGTTTATCGGTTCCAGTATCAAGTGCAATTAATGATGTATTATTATATGCAAAAATTGCTAAAGATTTTGGTTGCACTACAGTAATTGGGGGCTGGCATCCAACTTTAGCTGTTGAACAGACTTTATCATCTCCTTGGATTGATATTTTAGTTAGAGGAGAGGGAGAATTTACATTTCGAGAGTTGATTGAAAAGGGGACTCCAGAAAATGTAAATGGTTTATCTTATAAATCGAATGGAGAATTAATTCATAATCCAGATAGACCTTTTTTTAAAAATTTAGATGAGTTAAAGTTTCCAGCGAGACATTTAGTCAAACAATATAAATATAAAGCATTTAATATGAATTGTGATGCTATAGAAACTTCACGTGGATGCCCTCAAGCATGCAGATTTTGTAGCACTCACGTAGTTTACAAGCGGAGCTGGAGACCTAGATCTGTTGAAAATGTAATTGAAGAATTAGAAATTATATCACAGAATAAAAAAATTAGTGATGTATTCTTTGTTGATGATAATATCCTTGTTAACATGAAACGAATTGAAAAGCTCTGTATGGAAATTATAAGAGCTAAAAGAGAGAGAAGGATTAAAAAACATTTGCATTTTTTCTTCCAAGGAAGATTAGATTCAATGGCAAGATATCCGGAAATCACAAAATTAATGGGGAGAGCAGGTTTTTGGCTTGTTCTTGTAGGAGTTGAAGCAACTGATAACAAAGGATTAAAGAATGTAGAAAAAGGCTGTAATATGGAAAACATCAAAAAAGGAATAGCGGTATTACATGAAAGTGGGATTATCGTTATGGGGAATGTAATTATTGGTACAAATCTTGATGACACTGTGGAAGATGTTCTAATTACGATTAAACGAACAAGAGAATTAACGTTAGATTTACCAAGTTTTACTTTATTAACACCATTTCCTGCAACAGGGTTTTACGTAGAATTAAAGGAAAAAAATCTATTATTAACTGAAGATTATTCAAAATATAATTGGCTCACACCTGTAATAAAAACACAAAATTTCAGTCCTAAAGTTCTTAGAAAATTATTATTTCTTGGTTTCTATTATGTTGGTTTTTATGGTGGAGATTGGCCTACTAAATGGAATTTATTTCGTAGAGGAATTAAATCAAGAGGAATTAAATACATTTTCCATCCTGGAAGAGCATACAGAACAGTTAAGTCCTATTTTACGTGGAGAAAGATTGTTATGGAGAATATACAAGATTTAAATAAAGAACAAAGGAATCAACTACTCTTAGGAAATGTTAAGGATATGATTGAATTAAAGCAAGCAATCATAAAAGGGAGTTAAAAATAGTATTATGGTAATTAACGTTCCTAAAGAAAATCATTTCAGATGGAAAAGAATTCTTTTAATCAAACCAAACTATAGGACAACTGGTTGGGATTTCTATAATGTGGATTTCCCACCAATAAATTTGACATATATTGCGAGTTATTTAACAGATTTAAATGTTAAGGTGGAAATACTCGATGCTAAAGTAAATAATTTAACCCATAAACAAATAAAGAAAAATATACAAAAATACAACCCTGATATTGTAGGAATTTCAGTATTTGTTTCTGCAGCGATAAACTTTTGTTATGATATCGCAAAAATTGTGAAAGAAGTTAATTCCAATTGCATAGTCGTATTTGGGGGGCGACACCCAACCTTCGAACCCGATGAGACATTAAATTGTAATGATATCGATTATGTAGTTAGGGGTGAAGGAGAGTTAACATTCAGAGATTTAATAATAAAAGGAACCCCAGAAGATGTTAAAGGACTTTCTTATAAATCAAATGGAAAAATTCTCCACAATCCTGAACGCCCATTAATTAAAAATTTTGAAAAAATTAGATTCCCAGCAAGAGATCTTACAAAAAAAAATAAGTATAAGATGTTTACAGTAAGGTTAGAAACGATTGAAACCTCAAGGGGTTGTCCTTATACATGCACATTTTGCACAACTCATATTATCAATAAAGGGAAATGGCGACCTAGACCAATTGAGAAAATAATTACAGAGTTAAAAATGATATCACACAATAGAAGAATTTCGGATATTTTTTTTGTAGATGATAATTTAACCGCCAATACCAAAAGAATTGAAAGATTGTGTGAAAGAATTATTGAATGTAAAAAAAATAAGGAAATTAATGACTTCAAATTTTTTGCACAGATTAGAGTGGATTCTATAGTAAAATCTCCTAACATGGTAAAGAAA